>JBJHAZ010000118.1:0-6610 GCA_050485225.1 Gammaproteobacteria bacterium | reverse complement strand
GGCCGTGGCGGCTCGAGGGGGTTACCATCTGGACGCTGGAACCCGGCAATGACCGCTTCAGCGTCCACCCGGAAGTGGCCTGGCAGAGCTTTCTGACCGCCAGCCAACTCGAAATGTTCCAGCGCGCGCCGGGCACGCTCTCGGTGACCGACCTGATCCTGTATGTCATCGAGATGCGGCGCGCCGGACAGCCCGCCAGCAGCTACGAACTGGTACTCTGGGAGCGCATGGCACTGCCGGTTGCCTGCCTTGGGATGGTGCTCGTGGCCGTGGCCATGGCCGGCTCGCCCGACACCGATCGCAGCGGAGGTATCGGCCGCAAGATGTCATCGGCCGTGGGGGTGGGCCTGCTGTACCTGATGCTGGCACAGCTGATCACCTACGCAGGGCTGCGCGCGGGGCTGCCACCGCCAGTGATTGCCCTGACCGCACCGGCACTGCTGGTGCTGGCGGGATGGCTGCTCATGGGACGTGCCAAATGAGGACCGATTCATGAACACAGATGCATATGGCGCCCTGCTGCGCCGCCGTGGTCGCGCCACGGCCCTGTTGTTGGCCGGCTCTCTGGCTGCCGCCTGCCAGGCGGAAGGTGTTCCCAAGTCGATCGATGAGTCGGTCGACGAAGCGTCCGATCCCCCGGCCATCACCGCCCATACTGCCACCTACGAACTGTTGCGCAGCGGCTCCGCCATGGGCCGCGTCGAGGTGTCATTGAGCGAGACCGACGAGGGGCTGTGGCTCTACCGGATGGAAACCGTCGCCACCGCCTTTACCGCCCGGATGCTGGGCCTTGGGGCGAAGGAAAGCTCCCTGTTTTCCTGGGATGGCGAGCGCCTGGTGCCGCACCAATACCGCAATACGCTGTCACGACCCGGACGCAACCGCTACTGGAACCATGATTTCGATTGGACCGATGGCGTATCGATGACCCGCACCTACGAGGGTGACTACCGTATTGCGCTGGAAGAGGGCGTCCTGGATCCCCTGCTGCTGCGCCTGGCCACTTCACTGACACTGGCCAGTCGCGATACGCCCGAGGCGGTCAGCCACTACCTTGTCCTGGAACGGGATGAAGTGGAAGCACAGGAATACCGCCATATCGGCAGCGAAGCCCTCGAAATCGAGGCCGGCTGTTTCGACACGCTGAAAATGGAGCGCTTCCGCAGCGAGGGCTCGAGCCGCAATTACACGGCCTGGCACAGTGCCGCGTTCCAGTGGATGCCGGTGCGCATCCACCAGAGCGAGGACAACCTGGATATTCGTCTGGTGACAACCGATCTGCCGCTGGATGGCGCCGACTGCGACTGAGCTGCGTCTCCGACCGCTATCGAAACTCGTCCCGGTCGCGCTCGAAGGGCGCCTCCTCGGGGGTGTGCTGGGCATCCGGCCGATCACCCATCGGGTCGAGAGGCGGCGCATCGCCGGCTGCCACCTGCCGCAGGCTGTAGCCCAGATAGTCGGCGTGCAGTGCCCGTATCAGTGCCACCGCCATGAACACCAGCAGCGCGCAAAAGGGCAGGCCGAGAGTGGTGATCAGGTTCTGCAACGCCGGCAGCCCGCCGCCGAGCATCAGCGTGCCGGCGAGCGTGCCCAGTGCCAGGGTCCAGAATACACGCTGCCGGACCAGAGAAGGCTGGTCGTCACGACGGGACAGCAGATCGGTGACCAGTGCCGCCGAGTCGGCGGAAGTGGTCAGGAAAATCAGGATGATGAACACCGCGGCCCCCGACAGCAGCGGTGCGAGCGGAAACTCGGCAATGAATGCAAACAGCGCCACCGAGACATCCTCGCGGACCTGATCGGCCAGCCCCGCTGCCTGTCCCATCTCCTGGTCAATGGCCGCCAGACCAAACACCGAAAACCAGACGATGGTGAACAGGGTCGGCGCGCCCAGCGCGCCACCGACAAACTGCCGGATGGTGCGCCCCCGCGATATACGCGCAATGAAGATACCCACATAAGGCGCCCAGGAAATCGTCCACGCCCAATAGAACACCGTCCAGCTGCTTTGCCAGTCGGTACCCTGGAAATTCTCCGTCCAGAAGGCCAGCCAGGACAGGTTACTCAGATAAAGCCCGGTGTTCTCGACGGCACCCTTGGTGATGAACAGGGTAGGGCCCGCCACCCAGATGAACAGCATCAGCGCCACCGCCAGCAGAATATTGAATTGTGACAGGCGCCGGATACCGTGATCCAGACCGAGGGCCACCGACACTGTCGCCACCACGGTAATGATGGCAACGATTACCACCTGCGACCATGCCGCCACCGGCAGCCCGATCAGGTGATTCAAGCCACTGTTGAGTTGCAGCGTCCCCAGCCCCACGGACACCGCTACGCCGAACAGGGTGCCGAGCAGGGCGATCACATCGATCATCCAGCCGATCGGCCCGAACACCCGCGGACCGAACAGTGGATAGAACACACTGCTGATCCGCATGGGCAGGCCATGGCGATAGGAAAAGTAGCCGATGGCAAGGGCAGGGAGGGTAAAGATGGTCCAGGTATGCAACCCGAAGTGATAGAAGGAAACGGTCATCGCCAGCTCGGCGGCTTCGCGACTGCCGCCGGCCACCCGATCGAGGGGAGGCTCGGAAAAATGGTGCATCGGCTCGGCCACACCCCAGAACATCAGGATGGTACCGATACCGGCGGCGAACAGCATGCAGAACCAGGTTCCGGTGCCGTATTCCGGCCGCTCGTCGTCGGCACCCAATCGAATGCTGCCGTAACGACTGAGTGAGACCCAGATCAGGAAGATCAGCAGGCCGGTCACGCTGAGCACGTAAAACCAGCCCAGGTTATGGGTTGTCCACCCGGTTGTCGCCTGGAAAAAAGCCGCGACCTCCTCGTTGAAGGGGATGGCAATGGCCACGAACAGCACCGCCAGCACAGCCGCGGAAAAAAAGATGGCAGGAATGACCTGCAGACCGAGTCGATCCTGCAGTTTCCTGAGTAGATGGGTCACGGTATCTCCCTGAAGTATCTGTTACAGCGGCAACCCGGGTGATGGCATGCAAACCAGCCGGGACTGCCGATCTCGATGTCTTGCGCGTTATGATTGGGATACATGGTATGCGGGGACAACCGCATAAAACAAACCCGCTACCGTGCTGGCAAATCAACCCCCTACACCCGGGTCTCCTGAGAACGCTGCTCATACAGCGGGGCGACCAATCGACGGTAGGGGCCCAGCGCCTGAAACGCCAGCAACGCGGCGAGCGGGCACATGATCACCGGCACCACCGCGAGGGAGTAGTGGAGGCTGTGGTCATCACGGAACAGGAAGTCGGTCATCAGCGCCACCACACTGGGGCCGAACGCCAGCCCGAACAGGTTGGCGAAGAACAGCGACAGGGCGGTAACCTGGGCCCGCATGTGATTGGGCGTCACCATCTGCAAGGCCGTCAGGCCTGGTCCGTAGTAGCCATTGAGCAAAAACATGATCAGGCAAGCCAGCGCCACCGCCAGCACCGGCGTGGCCGCCAGCGGCCCCATGACGGCGGGAATGGCCACCAGGCAGGCGATCAGCCCCATCACCCGCACCGGGGCATCGCGCCATCCACGCCGGATCATGGGCTCCACGCTCCAGCCACTGGCCAGCGCGCCCAGGCTGCCGGCAACGATGAACACCAGCCCGAACTGCGAACCGGCCGAGCCGCGCTCCATGCCGTGGATGCGAATGAGATACTCGGGATACCACGCCATCATGCCGTACATGACAATGGACAACAGTGACTTGGTGCCAATGACACCGATATAGACCCGGCGGTGACGCATCAGATGGCGGCCAACCTCACGCAGGCTGGTGTCGTTCGTGGTCACCACATCCCGCTCGACCCGGCGGGTGGGCTCCTTGACCAGCAGCATCAACAACACGATCAACAGGCCCGGCGCCCCGATAACGATGAACGTCATCTGCCAGGGACGGACCTCGCCCAGCCAGGGCAGGGTAGCGCCACCCCGGGCTGCAAAGAATTCGTACACCTGCGCGCCAAGAATGTAGGACAGCCCGCCGCCAAGGGTCACACCGAGGGTGTAGATCGCAAAGGCACGGGCCAGTTTCGAGGGCGGAAACAGGTCGGACAGCATGGAAAGCGCGGCCGGCGACAGGCTGGCTTCGCCGACACCCACACCGATACGGGCCATGAACAACGTCATGACCGTGCGCGCCGCACCGCACAGGCAGGTCATGATGCTCCAGAAGAACAGGCCCACGGTAATGATCCACTTGCGGTTGCTGCGGTCGGCGAGCCGCGCAATGGGTATCCCCAGGGTGATGTAGAACATGGAGAAGGCAAACCCGTGCAACAGGCTGTACTGGAAATCGCTGATGTTCAGATCGTCGCGAATCGGCCCGATCAAAACCGCCATGACATTGCGGTCCACGAACGAGTTGATATACGCCAGCAGCAGTACACCGAGCGCGAACCAGGCCTGGGGCGTGACCCGAGCGTCTTCGATCGGCGCGCCCTGTGAGCCGGTTGACGATTGGCCGGCTGAAGATTGGTGAGCTGGTGGGTTCATTCCGGTCTCCAGCCGATGCGATGATGTGTGCGGCAAATACTCTACACCAACCCGGTCCGATACCGGGATATGGCCATGCCGGCAGAGCAGAAGCGCTGGAGACTGCCAATTTGTCAGTGGCCATGAACGACCATAGGGCTGCAGAGCCTGCATTTCCCGGACATAACCCCACCTGACATTGCGCATAATGTATATTATGTTAAATAATATATTATGATGGAGGATCAGGTACAGGAACTACAGCGTGGAAATCGAAAACCCGGCTGCCCCACTCTCGATGCGGCTGCGGCCAGTATCGGGTTGGTGCGGAATTCCTGGCGGGTTGAAGATACGAGGTAGACGAGGCACAGGCTTGCGTGTTCAAGCGCTGTAGAGGATGTCACGGGCTGCACAAGCAACCCGTGAACAGAGGCAGAACGTAACGCTTACTTCAGCGGCTCCACACCTTCAATGGTGGTTCGGTGCATCATGCGACCCGACTTGCTGTCGTAGGGAACGGCGCGGTGCAGTGTGCCGCAGTTGTCCCAGATCACCAGGTCGCCGTTTTCCCACTCGTGGCTGTAGCAGAAGTCCGGCTGGGAATTCCATTGCAACAGGCGGGCCAGCAAGGCGCGGCCATCGGCGCGCGGCATGCCGACAATGTGGTCTGCGGTTGCGGCGAGCACCAGCGACTTGCGACCGGACTTGTGGGTCCACACCAGCGGGTGCTCCTGGTCGGGTACCTGGTTCCAGGGGGCCTTCTCGTCCATTACTTTTTCAATGTCGTGCAGGTCGAACATGCTCGTCTTCATGGAGTGAACAACGCGCAGGTCGTCGATCTGCTCCTTGACATCGTCGGGGAGCGTCTCATAGGCGATATAAGTGTTGGCAAACTGGGTCTGACCACCGCTGTCTGCCACCGAATGAGCGGACAGGAGCGTAGCCTTGGGTGGCATGCCACCGGCGGTCAGCCCGTCCATGTGCCAGAAGAAGGTCGCCTGGACGTATTCCACCTGCATCGACAGTTCGGGGTCCAGCGTGATCTTGTAGACCGACTCGTCGCCATCATCGCCAGTCAGGTTGAGGCGGGTACCGAACAGGTCGGTAAAGGCCACCTGCTGCCGATCGGTCAGTGCCAGTCGTGGGAATACCAGTACGCCCCGCTCTTCCAGCAGTTCGCGAATGTCTTCGACTACGGCCTTGTCCGTCAGCTGCTCCGGGGTGACTTCAACACGTGCGCCGATGTGCGGCTTGACGTTGGTGTAGGAGAGTTTCATAAACGTTTTCCATTAATTAATCAGCAGGATAAAAGTGATCTGAAGACCGCATTGCGAACTGGAAACTAGCAGCTGGCCTTGGTTTTCACAATATCGCGCAGTGGTAAAAATCGGCCTGAATAAACCTCGGTTCAGGTGAATTTCAGGCCGGGTTTCGACTCCTGTCCAGGCAGGAATACAAACTTGACACGAGCGGAACCATCAGCGCCCATCGATGAAGTCGAAGAAACGATGACTGACATCATCGGCTCCCACATCGCCGCGGGGCACCTTCATGCCGAAGGGACCGGTTTCGTGGTATTGGGTATCGGGAAAATCGCGGAACCATTCCACGGTGACCAGGCGTTTCTTGATACGCCACTCGTCGTCGCGTTTCTCGAGCTGATCCAGATAGCGGCCGCCCGAGAAGGAGTCCGTGCGGTGCCCCTCCTCGTTCGGTACCGAGTGGTAGCCGATGAAATAACTCTCGGATTCCGCGCGGTCACCATCGATGGTGATCAGCATGTTGCCCAGGGTGTGCATGTTGTAGCGCATGTGGCTCAAAATCGGCACACAGTACTCGATGAACTCGTCGCGGTTACCGGAAAACTCCAGATGCTCGTCTTCGGCATCCGGCCAGTAGACTGTCCGTAACAAATCCGGATCGGCCCGGTCGGATGCCCTGCAATAACGCAGCAGCACATCGCGGATGGCCTCCCGGTCCGCCAGCTCATCCCGCAGTTGGGATACTTTTTTCACCATGTTCAACCCCGTTGTTTATCCGTGTCATCCATCCGGTCTGCACCCGACGAGCCGGGTACGTGCCCTGCCCCTCGGCACTATTGCAC
>JBJHAZ010000117.1:0-6624 GCA_050485225.1 Gammaproteobacteria bacterium | reverse complement strand
GTCGACCTGGTCAAGAACCAGGACGGCGCCGTGGTGGGTGTGATCGCCATCGACATCGAGACCGGCGAAACCGTCTACGTCAAGTCCAAGGCGACCGTATTCGCCACCGGCGGCGCGGGTCGCATCTATGCGTCCACCACCAATGCCCACATCAACACCGGTGACGGCATCGGCATGGCGTTGCGCGCCGGCTTCCCGGTGCAGGATATCGAGATGTGGCAGTTCCACCCCACCGGCATTGCCGGCGCCGGCGTGCTGGTGACCGAGGGCTGCCGCGGTGAGGGTGGCTACCTGGTCAACAAGGACGGCGAGCGCTTCATGGAGCGTTACGCCCCCAACGCCAAGGACCTCGCCGGTCGCGACGTGGTGGCCCGCTCCATGGTCATGGAGATCCTCGAGGGTCGCGGGTGTGGTCCGGAGGGCGACCATGTGTTCCTCAAGCTCGATCACCTGGGTGAGGAAGTGCTGCACAGCCGCCTGCCGGGCATCTGCGAGCTGTCCCAGACCTTTGCCCACGCCGATCCGGTCAAGGAACCGATCCCGGTGGTGCCCACCTGTCACTACATGATGGGCGGCATTCCCACCAACATCCACGGCCAGGCCCTGACCCAGGACGCCAACGGCAATGATGTGGTGGTGCCCGGCCTGTACGCCTGTGGCGAGGTGGCCTGCGTATCCGTGCACGGCGCCAACCGTCTGGGCGGCAACTCGCTGCTCGACCTGGTGGTGTTCGGCCGTGCATCCGGTCTGTTCATCGAGAAGGCGCTGCGCGAGGGTATCGAGTATCGCGATGCCAGTGACAGCGACGTGGAAGCGGCCATGGGCCGTCTCAACCGCCTCAACGGCTCCACCGCCGGCGACAGCCCCGCTGCGCTGCGCAAAGAGCTGCAGGGTATCATGCAGAACTACTTCGGCGTGTTCCGCCGCGGCGACTACATGCAGAAGGGCATCGAGCAACTGGCGGAGCTTCGCCCGCGCATCGAGAACTGCAAGCTCGACGACAAGAGCCAGGCCTTCAACACGGCACGCATCGAGGCACTCGAGCTTCAGAACCTGCTCGAGGTGGCCGAGGCAACGGCGGTTGCTGCCGAAGAGCGAAAGGAGAGCCGCGGCGCCCACGCCCGCGAGGACTTCAGCGATCGCGACGACGCCAACTGGCTGTGCCATTCCATGTACTTCCCGGCCGACAAGCGCGTGGGCAAGCGTTCCGTGAATTTCGAGCCCAAGTCCATGGCGGCTTTCGAGCCCAAAGTTCGCACTTATTGATTGGGAGACTGATCCATGTTGAAAGTCAGTATCTATCGGTACAACCCCGAGACGGACAACGAGCCGCGCATGCAGGATTTCCAGCTGGATACCGGCGGGAAGGACCTGATGGTTCTCGACGTTCTGGAAATGCTGAAGGCCCAGGATCCCACGCTGGTCTTTCGTCGCTCGTGCCGAGAGGGGGTCTGCGGCTCCGACGGCATCAATATTTCCGGCAAGAATGGCCTGGCCTGCATCACGCCGTTGTCGGAAGCGGTGCGCAACAACACATTGGTGCTGCGACCGCTGCCCGGCCTGCCGGTGATTCGCGACCTGGTCATCGATATGTCCCAGTTCTACGCCCAGTACGAGAAGGTGCAGCCGTACCTGATCAACAACACGCCGCCGCCGGCCATCGAGCGACTCCAGTCGCCCGAGGAGCGCGCCAAGCTGGACGGCCTGTACGAGTGCATCCTGTGCGCCTGTTGTTCCACGGCCTGCCCGTCGTTCTGGTGGAACCCGGACAAGTTCATCGGCCCATCCGGCCTGTTGCAGGCCTACCGGTTCCTGGTGGACAGCCGCGATACCGCGACCGAAGAGCGACTGGCCAAGCTGGACGACCCTTTCAGCGTGTTCCGTTGCCACGGTATCCAGAACTGCGTGGCGGTGTGCCCGAAAGGGCTCAACCCCACCCGCGCGATCGGTCATATCCGCAACATGCTGCTGCGCAGCGCGACCTGACCGGTTGGTACCGACTTCCGCGCCCGGCTTATGGTGGCCGGGCGCGGAGCGCCTGAGACAGCGGCAATCGCAAGTCACCAAGACAGGGTGTCAGCCCTTCCGCTGGCTACCGCTATCGAGCCGGCTTCGCGGCACTACCGGTTCGGCACCAGCGACAGAGGACCATATTAGATGCCAGAAAGCGTCATGGAGCAGTTCCTCCGATCCTCCCATCTGGGGGGTGGCAACGCCGCCTATATCGAGGCGCTGTACGAAGATTATCTCCACTCGCCCAACTCGGTTCCCGAGCAGTGGCGCAGTTTTTTCGATTCCCTCCCGCAGATCGAAGGCCATGCGGGCAGTGACCTGTCCCACGCCACAGTGCAGCAATTCTTCGAGCTTCTCGGTCGCAAGCGCGCGCGGCCGGTGCCGGCGCCCGGCTCCGGCGGGGTCAACATCGAACACGAGCGCAAGCAGATCAAGGTGATCCAGCTGATGAGCTCGTACCGCACCCGCGGTCACCAGATTGCGAAGCTCGATCCGCTGGGCCTGATGCCCCGCGAGGATGTACCCGACCTGCAGCTGTCGTTTCACGGGCTCACCGAAGCCGATCTCGATACCACCTTCCAGTGCGGCATGCTGTATTTCGGCCGCCAGGAAGCACCGTTGCGCGAAATTCTCGATGACCTGAAGGCGACCTACTGCGGCGCCATCGGGGCCGAGATCATGCACATCACCAGCCTGCTCGAGCGCCAATGGCTCCAGCAGCGCCTGGAAAGTGTGCGCAGTCGGCCTGCCTTCGACCCGGCTCGGCGCATCGCCGTACTGGAACGCCTGTCCGCTGCCGAAGGCCTGGAGCGACACCTCGATTCCAAGTACCCGGGCACCAAGCGGTTTGGCCTGGAGGGCGGTGAATCGCTGATCCCGATGCTCGATGCCATGATTTCCCGCGCCGGTGAGTATGGCGCCAAGGAAATCGTGCTGGGTATGGCCCACCGGGGCCGCCTCAACGTGCTGGTCAACATCCTCGGCAAGAGTCCGGCCGAGCTGTTCGATGAGTTCGAGGGGCGCAAGCTCATCAATACCTCCGGTGACGTCAAGTATCACCAGGGGTTCTCGTCCAACGTGATGACCCCGGGGGGCGAGGTCCACCTGGCGCTGGCCTTCAACCCCTCGCACCTGGAGATCGTCTCGCCGGTGGTGGAGGGCTCGGCCCGCGCCCGGCAGGACCGCCGCCAGGACCGCAACGGCAGCAAGGTAGTGCCGATCGTTCTCCACGGCGACGCCTCCTTCGCAGGGCAGGGCGTGGTCATGGAAACCTTCCAGATGTCCCAGACCCGCGCCTACCGCACCGGTGGCACCGTGCATGTGGTCATCAACAATCAGGTCGGTTTCACCACCAGTCGCGTGGAGGATGCCCGCTCCACCGAATACTGCACCGATATCGCCAAGATGGTGCAGGCGCCGATCCTGCATGTGAACGGTGACGACCCCGATGCGGTTCTGTTTGCCGCGCTCATGGCCATGGATTACCGCACCCAGTTCGGCAAGGATGTGGTGATCGACCTGGTCTGCTACCGCCGTCGCGGCCACAACGAGACCGACGAGCCGGCGGCTACCCAGCCGCTGATGTACAGCAGGATTCGCCAGCACCCCTCCACCCGCACCCTGTATGCGGATCGGCTGATTGCCGAGCAGGTGGTCAGTCGCGAGCAGGCGGACACGCTGCTGTCCGACTACCGGGACGCGCTGGACCGCGGCGAGTTCGTGGTGCACAACCTGGTGAAGGAGCCGGACCGGGCCCTGTTCGTGGACTGGAGTCCTTACATCGGCCACGACTGGACCGCACCCGGCGATACCTCGCTGGAGATGCAGAAGCTCAAGGAGGTCGCCCAGAAGGTTGCCAAGGTGCCCGAGGGCGTCACGCTGCAGCGGCAAGTGGCCAAGATCTACGAAGATCGCGTCAAGATGGCCAGTGGCGCCTTGCCCTTGAACTGGGGCATGGCCGAGTTGCTGGCCTACGCCACTCTGCTCGAAGAGGGTTATATCGTCCGTCTGACCGGTCAGGACTGTGGCCGTGGTACCTTCTCCCATCGCCACGCCGTGCTGCACGATCAGAATACCGGCGACATGCATGTGCCGCTCAACAATATTGCCCCGGATCAGCACCCCTTCGATATCTACGACTCATTCCTCTCGGAGGAGGCGGTGCTGGCCTTCGAATACGGGTATGCCACAACCCGCCCCAACGGGCTGATCATCTGGGAGGCCCAGTTCGGCGATTTTGCCAACGGCGCCCAGGTGGTGATCGACCAGTTCATCACCAGTGGCGAGCACAAGTGGGGCCGGCTGTGTGGCCTGACCATGCTGCTGCCTCACGGGTACGAAGGACAGGGGCCCGAGCACTCCTCGGCGCGGCTGGAGCGCTTCCTTCAGGTGTGCGCGGAACACAATATCCAGGTGTGCATTCCCACCACCCCGGCGCAGGTGTACCACATGCTGCGCCGCCAGGTGATCCGGCCCATGCGCCGTCCGCTGGTGGTGATGAGCCCGAAATGGATCCTGCGCCACAAACTGGCCACTTCGAGCCTGGAGGAGCTGGCCCACGGCAAGTTCGAGCCGGTGCTGGGCGACACCGAAGTGGATCCGGCCAGTGCGCGCCGGCTGGTGCTGTGTACCGGCAAGGTCTATTACCATCTGTACGAAGCCCGTGCCGAGCGAGGCATCAAGGACATTGCGCTGGTACGCATCGAGCAGCTCTATCCGTTTCCTGACGACGAACTGTTCCGCGTTCTCGAGCCCTTTGGCCGGCTCGAGGATGTGGTCTGGTGCCAGGAAGAGCCCATCAACCAGGGCGTCTGGTACAGCAGCCAGCACCACATGCGCCGGGTTCTGGCCCGTCGCGGTGACAACCTTTACCTCCGGTATGTGGGACGCGAGGCGTCGGCAGCGCCGGCGGCCGGCTACATGTCGACACACCTGGAAGAGCAGGATCGCTTCATCAACGAAGCCCTCGCCGATCACTAACTCGAACAGCAAGGATTTAAAAAGATGGCAACAGAGATCAAGGCGCCAACTTTCCCCGAATCGGTCCAGGACGGCACCATTGCCACCTGGCACAAGAAGCAGGGCGACGCGGTGAGTCGGGATGAGCTGCTGGTCGATATCGAGACCGACAAGGTGGTGCTGGAAGTGGTGGCACCCTGTGATGGCGTGCTCGAAAAGGTGCTGAAGGACGAAGGCGCAACCATTCTCGGTAACGAGGTGATCGCTCTGGTGGAAGCCGGTGCAGCCGCCAAGGCGGCGCCCGCCGGAGCCGGTGCCGAGCCGGCTCAGGAGCCTGAGCCGGCGCCCGCTGCCAGCGGTGAGGTTGCCATGAGTCCGGCCGCGCGCAAGATGGTCGACGAGCGTGGGTTGAACCCCGCCGATATCAAGGGCACCGGCAAGGGTGGCCTGATTACCAAGGAAGACGTTCTCAACCACAAGGCGCAGGCTTCGGCCCCGGAGGTCGCACCCTCGCAGCCCGCCGTGACCGAGCAACCCCCGGCCAGCGAACCGCCACTGTTGCAACCGGCTCCCGGCGAGCGCGTGGAAAAACGCGTCCCCATGACCCGTATGCGCGCCCGTATCGCCGAGCGTCTGCAGCAGGTGACCCAGAGCACCGCCATGCTGACCACCTTCAACGAGGTGGACATGAAGCAGATCATGGACCTGCGCAACCAGTACAAGGACCTCTTCTCCAAGGTGCACAGCGGCACGCGCCTCGGCTTCATGGGCTTTTTCGTGCGTGCGGCCACCGAAGCACTCAAGCGCTTCCCGCTGATCAATGCCTCCATTGACGGCAGCGACATCGTGTACCACGGCTATCAGGACATCGGCGTGGCCGTGTCCACCGAGCGCGGCCTGGTGGTACCTGTACTGCGCGATGCCGACCAGATGAGTATTGCCGAGGTCGAAAACAAGATCGTCGAGTTCGGTGGCAAGGCCCGTGATGGCAAGCTCACCATCGAGGAAATGACCGGCGGGACCTTTACCATCACCAACGGGGGTGTGTTCGGATCGCTGTTGTCGACGCCGATCATCAACCCGCCCCAGACAGCCATTCTGGGCATGCACACCATCAAGGAACGGCCGGTGGCGGTGGATGGCGAAGTGGTGATTCGTCCCATGATGTATCTCGCCCTGTCCTACGATCACCGCTTGATCGATGGCAAGGAGGCGGTGCAGTTCCTGGTCGCCATCAAGGAAATGATCGAGAATCCGGCCAAGATTCTGCTTGAAATTTAATTTGTAAAATACTGATTCAGAAGGTATTGGTTATGTCGAAAGACTACGATGTAGTGGTGATTGGCTCGGGTCCCGCGGGCTATGTGGCGGCGATACGGGCGGCGCAGCTCGGACTCAGGACGGCCTGTGTCGAGAAGTGGAGCGACGACTCCGGCAAGGTGGTCAACGGCGGCACCTGCCTGAATGTCGGTTGCATTCCCTCCAAGGCCCTGCTCGACACCGCCTACAAGTTCGTGGAAGCCGGCGAGAAGCTGGGCAAGCACGGCATCAAGACCGGCAAGGTCAGCATCGACGTGTCCGCCATGCTGGATCGCAAGAACGACATCATCCAGAAGCTGACCGGAGGCATTGCCGGGTTGTTCAAGGCCAATG
>JBJHAZ010000116.1:0-6642 GCA_050485225.1 Gammaproteobacteria bacterium | reverse complement strand
GATTGCGGCCCTGCAGCCCCCCGGGGCCAGCCGTTTCACGTACCAGGCCGATGCCACCCACTCGGCGGCGCAGGCTTTCGAGCAGCGCCGCGCCAACTGCCTGTCCTTCTCGGCCATGATGGTCAGCCTGCTGCGGGAGGCGGGCATCGACGCCCGTTTCCAGCGGGCGGAGGTGTTGCCCGGCTGGGAGATGCGCGGCGATCTGTCGGTGCGCAGCCAGCATGTGAACACGCTGGTGGAGCTGGGTCGCAACGATCAACTGGTGCTGGACTGGCCCTACCAGGGCGAGCGGGTGCGCAGTCTTCGTGCCATCTCCGATCGGGAGGCGCTGGCGGAATACCA
Source organism: Gammaproteobacteria bacterium (assembly GCA_050485225.1). Lineage (GTDB taxonomy): Bacteria > Pseudomonadota > Gammaproteobacteria > Pseudomonadales > Porticoccaceae > JBJHAZ01. The sequence continues at coordinate 6,300 of JBJHAZ010000116.1, read as the reverse complement.
CAACAACCTGGGTGCCGAGGCACTGGTGGCGGGCCGGGTGCTCGAGGGGTTTGCGGAGCTGCGCAGGGCCGCGGAGCTGGCACCGGATCTCGCCCACGTGTGGTCGAATCTGGCGGTGGCCTACCAGCGCCTGGACGACGCCCTGGCGGCGGAGTCGGCCTGGCTGATCGCTCTGGCGCAGGACCCCGACCAGCCGGTGGCATTGGGAGGGCTGCACCGCCTGTACGAAACCGAGGGCCGGATGGAACTGGCGGCCCTGCTGGAAGCCCGATTGATGCAGCAACAGGGTGCCGACCCCTACCACCACTACCTGCAGGCGCGCCATGCGATCAATCGGCAGGAGTGGCAGGCGGCCAGGGACAGCCTGAAGATGGCGCTGGCGCTGCGCAATGATCTGCGCTTCCGGTCGCTGCTGCGGGAAATCGACGCCTTCGAACACAATGAAACCGGCGGCGTGCGGTGAGGACTCAGCGCTGTGCTTGGGGGCCGGGCGCAACGAATACCTGTTCAGCGATTGGCCGCCCAGGAGGCGCGGGCCATCTCGGTAACGGCCTGCAGTTCCTCGGTCGGTACGCCGCTGGGGTCGCCGGGCTCGAGCGGGTCGAAATGGAAGAGGTAGAGCCGCGAGGCAAACTGCGCCACCGGCAATGACGATTCGCCGAATCGTTCGCCATAGCCCCCGGTGGATGCGATGACGCCCTCCCCCCAGTTCTGCCCGCTGTCGTTGTTGGGGTTGAAGAAATACACCCGCATGCAGCCTTCCTGGTCGAGCCCCACCCGCAACAGGGTGATGGCGTGCCAACCCACGAACCGTGCCAGGGAATCGGTGACCGCCACCCCCGCCGGTTGGGGATGGATCACCGGCTGACCGCCGTTGTAGAAGGGGTGGTAGCTGGCGTAGAAGTGTCGCAGGAACCCCTCGTGGTCCTCCAAAGCGCCGGTGGCCAGGTTGACCGCCAGCCGGCAGCCGCGACCCACCCACCAGCCGTGGAATTCGGGGTTGATCCAGCGGTGGGGATCATCGGGTCGGCCCTGGCAGAGACGGCCCATGGCCATGTAGATGCGATCCAGATGCGGCAGCAACACCAGCGAGACCGGGTCCACATCCAGCACACCGGCGGGCGCCAGTCCCGGTGCGGCATCGCGGGACGACAGGGGCTCGCCTTCGAAGTGCATGAGAATCTCGTCGTCCCGTGCGGCCCAGGCCACCATCTGCAACAGGTAGTCTGGATCGTTGTAGGCCCACATGGAGATGGCCCGCGCCGACTGACAGGTGGGGTTGTTGCCCTGGCCGACACCGAGCGGCTGGCCCAGGGTGTTGAGCACACCCGCCAGTAACCACACTCTGGGCGGCAGTTGTTCACCGAACACCCGGGCCAGCAGTTGCGCGTTGTCGGCGGAGATGGGCAGGGCTATCTGGCGCCACAGAGCCGGTGCGATGGGGGGCTGATAGAGAATGCCGCGCTCCAGCATCAATGCCAGCCCGTAGATGCACTGGGCGGTCTGGGGGTAGACCGCGTGTTCCACCAGGGCCTCCACCAGCGACTGGTAGCACAGCATCACCTCGCGGCCGGTGCTGCTCAAGCCCAGCGCTGCGGCCATGAGGTCGGAGCGTTCGTGGAGCACGTGACGCAGGAAGACGCTGTGGTACGGCGATACGAGGCCGGTGTCGTGCATGGCGCGGGCGAAGGCGCCGGCCTCCTGCTGCAGGGCGGACTCGTCCATGCCCTGCAGCCGTTCGGCGTAGGGGTCGAGCCCGGGATCCTCGCGGCAGCCGTGGGTCGGGCCGAACAGCGCACTCACCAGCCGGTCGCCGCCCCGCGACGAAGCGGCCATCTCGGGATTGGCCATCCAGACCGCGATCTGGGTGACGACGGTCTTGACCGTATCCACCTGTATGGGACGCTGGGAGAGGATGCGCCAGGCCTCGTCGATGACCTGATCGAGAATGTTGTCGTACCCGACGCGCTCCACCAAAAACCGGTAGACGGTGTTGACCATCTCCACGGTCTGGGGGTCGCGCTGGCGGTCGGCCTCGTCGGCGGTGCCGAACAGCAGGTTGAGATTGAGCGCCAGCACCTGGGCAAGAAAATGACGGGCGTGCTCCGAGCTGATGCCGGGATGAAAGTAGATGCCCTCGGCGACGGCCAGGAAACGCAGCTGGCTCAGGCACTCGAGCGCAACCGTGGCGCGCTCCCCCACCCGCAGCGTATTGGCCGCCAGCAGGGGTTGCAGCACCTCGGGACGAGCCCAGTCGGAGTCGGCAAATATACCGGCATCCTCCAGCACGGCGATCCGGCTGTAGACTTCCTGGACCAGCTCGGGGCGCCGCAACAGCCGCGCGGTGATATCCAGCACCCGCCCGTTGACGCTGGACTTGGCAAAGGACCGTGTCTCGGCAAGGCGCCCTATCGCGCCGTCCAGTTGTGTGACCAGGCGGTCACCGGGGATCGCCTGACTCACCGGGGAATTACTTTCCACCATACCCAACGTCTCTCACCTCGACCCGCATACACTATCAGAGATAGAAGTCGAGTTCTTCCTGAGCCTTGAGCAGGTCCCGCAACCGGTGCGGGTCTTCACCGTGGAAGTACACCAGGCCCCAGTGGGTACCGAAGGCGGTGCGCTTGGTGACCTTCTGCTCGAGGGGCGGCTGAAGTTCGTGGAATTCGAAGTAGGGATCGTTCTCGGTTTCCGGCGCGATCCGCAGTTCGGTCACCACGCGGCGGCGCGGGTAGACCCCGAAGCAGCCGGCATAGCCATCGGCATCCTCCACCGGGGTCGGGAAGAACGCCTCCAACTCCTCGCGCTCGGTCTTGGGGTCAAACACCAGCACCAGCGCCTGGTAGCCGTTGAAACCGTAGACACGCTCCATCAGCTCGAACACGTTGAACCCGGGGGGACGGTAGGCCACTTCGCCCAGATACATCTCGCCGTCGCTGGTCACGAAGTACTCCGGATGGATGAACCCGAAATCGATGTCGAAGGTCTTGATGAGTTTCTCGATCTGGCGGGTAATCTCGGGGCGCCACTTTTCCAGCTCCGGCGAGGCCGGCACGAACACCGAATACCCCAGCGTGACGTACTCGGAAATATTGAGAAAGCAGATCTTGCCGTTGTGGACCCAGGCTTCGGCAGCGAACTCCCAGCCATCGAGATGGCTCTCCAGCAGGGCCGGAAACTCGTTGTCGGGGATGTTCTGCACGTCCTCGGGCGTACGCACCACCCGATGCCCGAGGCAGCCGGCCTTGTCGAAGGCCTTCATGTGGATCGGGTCATTGGGGTCGCCATCCAGCTTGAGCAGGGCCTGGTTGACCCGCTTCAAAAAGCGGATGACATCGTCGCGATCATGGGCTTCCTCGAAAATACCGACCCGAATCCCGCCCAGTTGGGCGCGGCGTTTCATCAGCGACTTGTCGCGAAACAGCAGTGCCTGCCCGTAGAGGCGCGGCTGGTCCATCAGAACCGAATTGATGGCGCCCGCCCACTCGACAGTCTCCTCGAAGAGCGGAATGGCCACGTCGACTCCCTGGTCCTTGAGCGTCTGGGCGATCTCCATGGAGCGGTCGTTGAGGCGTTCGAAATCCCAGGGAATGTAGGGGATATTGTGGGTGCGGGCGTATTCTTCCGCCCAGTAGGGTGCAACCACGACATAGGGGCGGTCGAACCGGTCGACGGCGTCAATCGCGCGCAGACTCCAGCCCAGAATCGCGATGAAGCCCTTGTCGCGGTTCTTGTTCCGGTTGTTCTCGTGATCGATCAGTCTTTCGTTGCTCATGGTGCCTCCCTCCAGAAATAACGGTATTGCCGGTCCGGTCTGCGGGGTCGTCATGGGTAAACGCGAGGGATGGGTATTGCCTGCACGGGAACCGTACGGAACCGGGCCACTACCGACAGTGTAGTAGAACTCACCCTGAGGCCGGGTCAGTGCAAAGTCAAGGAACGCCAAAAGACAGGGAGGGGTCGACGGACCGAAAAAGCCGCGAATCCATTGTGGGTCAGGGACGCAGTGCCTGCACCCCGTCCACCATGAACTGCACTGCGATTACCGCCACCAGCAGCCCCATCAAACGGGTGATCACCCGGATGCCGCTGACGCCGAGCAGCTGCGACAGACGCGAACCGAAATGGAGCACCAGATACACCAGGGCGCAGGCGGCCAGAATGGCGGTCAGCAGCAGGCCCTGCTCCGCCGGCGCCTGCAGCTGTTGCCGCCACACCAGCACGGCGGTGATGGCACCGGGCCCGGCGAGCATGGGCACGGCCAGGGGCACCAGCGCGATGTTGTGCTTGCGCTGGCTTTCGCGGTCTTCCTCGGTGCTGCCTTTCAGGCCACTGGGAATCAGCGCCAGCATCTGCAGGGCGTAGATGCCGAAAATGAAGCCGCCCGCGATCTGGAAGGCCGGCATGGTGATGCCGAACAGGCGCAGGATGTATTCACCACTGACCATGAACAGCAGCAGGATCGACACACTGAACAGGCACGCCTGCATCGCCATGCGCCGCTGCTCCTTCACCGTGTTGTCGCGGGTGAACATCAGGAACAGCGGCAGGTTGCCGATGGGATCCATGATGATCCACAGGGGCACCAGAATGGCGAGAAACTCCTGCACGCTCACAGTGGCCAGGTCCAGTCCCTGATCTCGGGACGATCGACGCCGTGCCTGTGGGCGTAGTGGATGCAGTCAATGCGCATATCGCGCAGCTTCTCCTTCGCATGGGCGCCGCGCACCTGCAGGCCGGGCACCCGGTCGATGGCATCGATGGCGAGGCTGAAGCGGTCGACCCGGTTTTCGATGGCCAGCTCCATGGGCGTGTTGATGCTGCCCCGCTCGATGTAGCCGCGCACATGCAGGTTGGCGTGGTTGGTGCGCCGGTAGGCCAGCCGGTGGATCAGCCAGGGGTAGCCGTGGAAATTGAAGATAATGGGTTTATCCCTGGTGAACAGGCTGTCGAAGTCGCGATCCTTGAGCCCGTGGGGATGCTCCTCCGCCGGGGTGAGACGGAACAGGTCCACCACGTTGACGAAGCGCACCTTGAGGTCGGGGAAGTGTTCACGCAACAGCGCGGTGGCGGCCAGCGCCTCCTGGGTGGCGATGTCGCCGCAGCCGGCCATCACTACATCGGGCTCACTGTCCTGGTCGTTGCTGGCCCAGTCCCAGATGCCGATGCCCTTGGTGCAGTGGCGCACGGCGGCGTCCATGTCGAGGTACTGCAGGTGGTTCTGCTTGTCGCACACGATCACGTTGACGTCGTTGTGACTGCGCAGGCAGTGGTCGGCAGTGGACAGCAGGCAATTGGCGTCCGGCGGCAGGTAGATGCGCGTGACCTTCGGATTCTTGTTCACCACCAGGTCGAGAAAACCGGGATCCTGGTGCGTAAAGCCGTTGTGGTCCTGGCGCCAGACGGTGGAGGTGATCAGCAGGTTGATGGAGGAAATCGGCGCCCTCCAGGACAGCTCCTCGCAGATGGCGAGCCACTTGGCGTGCTGGTTGAACATGGAATCGATCACGTGCACGAAGGCTTCGTAGGTGGCAAAGAAGCCGTGCCGGCCGGTCAGCACATAGCCTTCGAACCAGCCCTCCAGGGTGTGCTCCGAAAGCATTTCCAGCACTCGCCCATCGGCGCCGAGTTCGCCGCCGTCCTCGTCCTCGGGCAGCCGGTCGAGCCAGAGCTTGGGGGTTTCCTCGTACACGGCGTCGAGCTTGTTGGAGGTGTTTTCGTCGGGACCGAAAATGCGGAAGTTGTCGGGATTGCGACGCATGGTGTCGCGCAGCAGCGCGCCCAACGGGCGGGTGTTCATGCCACGATTGTGCCCCGGGGCGGCCACCGGCAGGGCGTAGCCCCTGAAGTCGGGGAGGCGCAGGTCGCGCCGCAGCAGACCCCCGTTGGCGTGGGGGTTGGCACCCATACGGCGCAGCCCCACCGGCGCCAGGGCGCGCAACGAGTCGAGCAGGCGACCCTGTTCGTCGAACAGTTCCTCGGGGCGGTAGCTGCGCAGCCACTCCTCGAGCTGGGCGAGGTGCTCGGGGTGCTCGCGCAGGCCCGACAGGGGAACCTGGTGTGACCGCCAGCTGCCCTCGACCCGGTGGCCGTCCACGGTTTTCGGGCCCGTCCAGCCCTTGGGCGAACGCAGCACGATCATGGGCCAGCGGGGTCGCACCACCTCCTCTCGGCCACGCGCTTCCTGCTGGATGCTGCGGATGCGGTCGACACACCGGTCCATGGCCGCCGCCATCTTGCGGTGCATGTCGGCGGGCTCGTCGCCTTCCACGAAAATCGGCTCCCAGCCGTAGCCCC
>JBJHAZ010000115.1:0-6652 GCA_050485225.1 Gammaproteobacteria bacterium | reverse complement strand
CTACTTCGATCGGTTGGGAGTGCCGAGACTCTCGTGAAACCTCAACTTCTCGAACCGCCCGGTGCGGACCCGCATGCCGGGTGGTGTGGGAGGGGCGGAACCTATTGGTTCCCCCCTATCCCGATTGTCTGCGGATTCTGGCCTGCCAATCGAAAGATCAGGAAGCCAGCGTCAGGATCAGCTCCTGCATGAACTGCAGCCCCTGGCTGAACAGGCCCTGCAGATACTTGCCGATATCCTGCATCAGTACCGTCAGCAGGAACAGGCCGGTGGTCAGCGACATGGGAAAGCCGATGGAGAACACCGTGAACTGGGGCGCGGTGCGGTTGAGGATCCCCAGCGACAGGTTGATGATCAGCAGCGAGCCCATCAGTGGCAGTGCCAGCAGCATACCGGCGATGAAGATGGTGCTGCCGAACCGGACCAGCAGTTCCCACGCCCCCACGTTCAGGCTCATGGAGGCGATCGGCAAAGTGTGAAAGGTCGCTGCCAGGATCTCGATGCTGATCAGGTGGCCGTTGAACGCCAGAAACATCAGCAGGGCGACGAAATACAGCCAGCGCGACAGGATCATGGTGTTGGTGCCCGTATCGGGCGAAAAGAAGGTGGCAAAGGCGAGCCCCATCTGCAGGCCCACAAACTCCCCGGCGGCCTGCACGGCGGTGAACATGATCTGGATGACCATGGCCAGCGAAACGCCGATCAGCACCTGCTCGACAATGATGCCCACGCCGGCCCAGGAGTAGATCGGCGTATCGGGCATGGGCGGCATGGAGGGTGCAATGGCGACGGCGAGCATGACGCCGAGCCCGATTTTTACCTGATTCGGTACCGAGCTGTGGCCCAGCAGCGGGCACACCATGATGAAGGCCGCCACCCGCACGAAGGGCCACAGGAACAGGGCCAGCCACGCCTGCAGCTGATCAAAGGTGACCTCGACCATGGAACGCCCGGTCCTATCCCAGCATCATCGGGATATTCTGGAACAGGTTGCGGGTGAACTCGGTGATGACCTGCAGCAGGAAGGGGCCTGCGATCATCAGCACCAGGAACACGCCGAGGATCTTGGGAATGAACGACAGGGTCATCTCGTTGATCTGGGTGGCAGCCTGGAACAGGCTCACCAGCAGACCGAGCGCCAGCGCCGTGATCAGCATGGGCGCGGCCAGCATCAGCGCCACCTGCATACCGCGGTAGGCGAGATCCATGACGGTTTCCGGTGACATGTCCGTTACTCCTCGGCCGCATCAGGCGGCCCTTGTTGCCCGGCGGTCGCTGCGGGGAGGCAGGCGCACCGTCGGGCGCAGTAGTATTTCAGAGGTTCCCTACACCACAAAACTCTGTGCCAGCGAACCGATGATCAGTTGCCAGCCGTCCACCAGGACAAACAGCATCAGTTTGAAGGGCATGGAAATGGTCGCCGGCGGCACCATCATCATGCCCAGTGCCATCAGGATGCTGGCGACCACCAGGTCGATGATCAGAAAGGGAATGAAAATCGTGAAGCCGATCTGGAACGCCGTCTTCAGCTCGCTGGTGATGAACGCCGGCACCAGGACGCTCATGGGCACGTCCTCGGGGCCTTCCATGGGCGGCGTGTCGGACAGCCGGGCAAACAGCGCCAGGTCCGGCTCGCGGGTCTGGCCCAGCATGAAGCCCTTGAGCGGTTCCGCCGCCAGCACCAGAAACTCGTCAAAGTTGATCGCGTCTTCCGACAGCGGTTGCCAGGCCACCTCGTGGATCTGGTTGAACACCGGCGCCATGATGAAAAAGCTCAGGAACAGCGCCAGCCCGATCAGCACCTGATTGGGGGGTGCCGACTGGGTCCCCATGGCGGTGCGCAGCAGGCCCAGCACAATGACGATGCGGGTAAAGCAGGTCATCATCAGCAGGATCGCCGGCAGGAACGCCATGCTCGACAGCAGCAGCAGCGTCTGCAGCTGGATCGACCACTGCTGGCCGCCGTCCTCCAGCGGTTGGCTGACGATGCCGGGCAGCGCCGCCTGTGCCAGCGCCGGCTGGGTAAACAGCAGGGTCGCCAGGGCGCACAGCAGGGCGAGGGCGTAACGACCGCCCATGGACAGGCGCACCATCATGGTCGGGGTCCATCGGAGGGCGGTTCCTCCGCACGGGGGTTCGCGTTGTTGCGGTTGCCCCGCTGCGCCAGGGATTGCGCCAGCCGGGCCGCAAAGGCGGAGCCGCCCCGGGGCGTATCGGGGGCATCGTCGGGCGTACTCAGGGCCGGCAGTTCGTGCAACCGGTTGACCTGCCCGCCGCCCACACCGAGCACCAGCCAGGTCTTGTCCACCTCCACCAGTACCACCCGCTCGCGCTGGCCAACGGCCACGCTGCCCACCACGCGCAGGTGTTTGCCGCTGCCACCCTGATGCAGGTTGAAGCGCCGCACCAGCCACGCCAGCAACAGGATGACGCCCACCACCACCGCCAGCGACACGGCGGTCTTGCCCAGCAGGGCCATGCCGGAGATGGCATCGCCGCCGGCGATCGGATCCAGTCCGGCCGACGCGGGCAGCTTGTTGGCGCCGGGTTCGCTCATCGATTCAGTTTCTGCACGCGCTCGGACGGGGTGATGATCTCGGTGATCCGGATGCCGTACTTGTCATCCACCACCACCACCTCGCCCTGGGCGATCAGGTAACCGTTGATCAGGATGTCCATTGGGTCGCCGGCCAGGCCATCAAGCTCCACCACCGACCCCTGGGTCAGTTCCAGCAACTGCTTGATGGTCAGGCGGGTGCGGCCCAGCTCCACCTTGAGCTTCACCGGGATGTCCATGATCATCTCGAGTTCACGCGCCTTGGCCGGATCGGCACCGCGGTCGAGGGGCTTGAACACCTGGTCGCCGGCGGCTTCCGCCGGAGCGGAAGGCTGCGCCTGGTCGGCCGGCTCGGCCTCCTCGGCGGCGGCCTGCTCCGCCAGGGCTTCGGCCCACGGATCTTCGTCAGCGGACACGCCCTGTTCACTCATGGCTGCGGCCCAGTCGTCCGCGAGATCATTCTGGTCTTTGTCTTTCGAATCACTCATTGTCGGATTCCTTGGCTTTCTGGCTCGATGCCTTCTGGCTCGATGTTTTGGACAGTTTGGCGGCGACCGATTCCGGGGGCAGGGGCGTGTGGTCGACCATTTTGGTGACCCGCAGGGCGAGCTGGTCGCCGATGCGGCCGTAGCTGCACTCCATCACTGGAACCCCGTCCACAGTGGCGTTGACGGTGTCCGGCAGATCGCAGGGCAGTACATCGCCCACCTTCAGCGACAGGACGTCGGAGATGCGCACCGGAATGCGGGTGAAGTCGGCAATCACTTCCACCTCGGTCTGCTTGATCTCGCCGGCCATGCGTTCCACCCAGCTCAGGTCGCCCTTGGCGTGGTTGTCGGCGGCCGGGTTGGTGAGCCGGTCGCGGATCGGCTCGATCATGGTGTAGGGAATGCAGATCTGGAAGGCACTGGCGAGGTTGCCCACTTCCAGATGGAAGGTGGTGGTCACCACCACCTCATTGGGGGAGTTGGTGATGTTGGCGAACTTCACCTGCATCTCGGAGCGCAGGAACTCCACCTCCAGCGGGTACACCGATTGCCAGGCTTCCTGGTAGGACTCGGTGGCCAGCTGCAGCAGCCGGCGGATGATGCGCTGCTCGGTGTTGGTGAACTCGCGACCCTCGGAGCGGGTCAGGAAGCGCCCGTCGCCACCGAACAGGTTGTCCACCACCATGAACACCAGGTTGGGCGGGAACACCACCAGTGCCGAGCCGCGCAGCGGCTTCATCGACACGATGTTGATGTTGGTGGGCACCGGCACGTTGCGCGAAAAATTGCTGAAGCTGACGTAGCGCATCGGTTCCACGGTCAGGTCCGCGTTGCGGCGGATCAGGTTGAACAGGCTGATGCGGAAATGACGGGCGAAGCGCTCGTTGATGATGTCGAGCGCGTGCAGCCGCTCCCGAATGATGCGGTGCTGGGTGGCGGGATCGAAGGGGCGAATCCGCGCGGTGCCGCTGCCTTCCTCGGCACTGTCGGATTCGCCGCTGACGCTGTTGAGCAGCGCGTCGATCTCGTCCTGTAACAGCAGGTCGTCTTGAGCCATGGTGTAGCCGCTATTGCACGATGAAGTCGGTGAACAGAACCGCACTGACGGCGAGCGGGGTCTGATGCTCGGCCAGTGGCGGCTCCAGAGCCTTGAGCACTTCCCGGGCCAGCGCCTGCTTGCCCTCGGGCGTGGTCAACTGCTCGGCCGTGTAGGAGGTCAACAGCATCAGCAGACGGTTGTGTACCTCCGGCATGTACTTGTTGATCAGCTCGCGGGTCTGCTCGTTCTCGACGCGCAGCGACAGCGTGGTGTACAGCAGGCGCTCGCCGAACCGGTCACTGTGCAGGTTGACGGTGATCGGCCCGATCTTGACGAAAATCGGGTCCGCTACCGGCATGATCGGCTGCTGGTCCTCGGCGAGCGCGTCCGACCCCTGATTGTTGCCCATCAGCAGGTACAGGTTGACCGCCGACAGCGCGATCAGCACCACCAGTGCACCGACGATCAGCATGGTGTTTCGCGAGTTCATCTTCTACCCCTTAAACGTAAACATTGACCCGGCCATCGGCCGGTATCTGGGTGGCGGCGGTGGCCACCTCGTCGTCGGTGTCCGCGGCCACGGCGCCGCGATTGTCAGCCCAGCGCTGCCCCGAATCCGCCTGCTGCTGGCCGTCCCGCTGTTCGCCCACCGAGGTGTCGCCCAGGGTGATGCCCTGTTCGGCGAGCGCATCACGCAACTGCGGCAGGGCCATTTCCACCGCGCCGCGCACCTGGGCGTGGGACGACAGGAACTGGATCTGGGCCTGTTGATCGACGACTTTCAATTCCACCTGCAGCGGCCCCAGCTCTGCCGGGTTGAGGCGCATGGAAATGCGCTGCTCGTCGCCGCGTGCCGCGACCACAATCTGCTGGCCGAGCTGCTGGTTCCACTCGGGCGTGGCCACCGGCGCGGTCAGAGTGGGGGCCTGGGCCGGTGGGGCGGCGGGGAGTGCACTGGCAGGGGTAGCGGCCTGGATGCCGGCGGCGGGCTGGAAGGCCTGGCTGTCGGCACCGGCTCCGAGTTGTGGCAGCGGTGCCTCGGTGCGCAGTGGCTCGGGTGTGCCACCGGCGCTTCTGGCGGTGGTGCGGTCAACGGCCTGTTGCGCCAGGTTCTGGGCCAGTTCGGGACGGGCTACCGCCACGGGGCGGTCCTCGGCGGCGGAGGCTTCACGGGCTGCGACCGGTACGGCGTCGAGGTTCGCGGCCACCGGTTCCGGCTCCAGTGCCGGCTCCAGTGCCGGCCAGGCGTCATCGCTGTCGGGCCGCTGCTGGGTCGGCTCCTGTGGTGATCCCGGTTGGCCGAGCGGCGCGGTGGTCAGCTCCATGCCAGCGGTCGTGTCCGGTGCAAGCTCCTGGGCGATGTCTTCCAGGCTTGCCAGCGTGTCGGGCAGCGTGTCGGGCAGCGTTTCCCCCGGTGAGCGAAAGCCGTTGTGCTCGGCGATCAGCTGCGCCAGCAGGTTGGGCTTGCCAGCGGTGCCGGTGGCAAACAGCGCAGTCTGGATGGGAGCCTCCGGCTGGCCGGCGGTCTGGGCGCCGGCCTGCAGCAGCAGCTGGGCAAAGCCGGGGCGGTCGCCGTCCACCGGCTGGCCGGCGGCCTGGGGTTGACCGGCGCGGGGCAGATTGGTCAGGGCGGGCAGTATTGCGTCGAGCATCATGGTCATACTCCCTCTCAGAAATCCTGTTGTGAGTCGTCGAGTCGACGACGGGCAAAGGCGTTGTTGTTCATTTCATCGCTCTGGCGCAACTCCCGGCGATTCTCGACGAGGCGGGCTTCCTGCTGTCGTCGCGTGGCCAGGGTGTCGTAGGACTTGAGGCGGCGCTGCTCCTGTTGCAGCGCCTGCTGGCGCTGGCTGACCTGTTGCTGACGGTTGGCCAGCTCGCGCTGGGCGCCGGCGATGGCGTCGTCGAGCGAGGCGATAAAGCGGTGATAGTCGTTGACGGTTGCCAGCGATACCCCGGTGCGCAGGGTGTCCTGCAGTCGCACCACATACTCCTGCCGGTAGTGCTCCAGCTGGCGGATCTGTTCGCGCAGTTGCTGTTCGGTCCGGCGTGCGCCGGCCAGCTGCTGGCCGGCGCTGTCGCGCGCATTGCGGGCCAGGTCGATCAGGGTGTCGAGCGGTTTAGCGGCATTCATGGACTACCTCCAAACAGGGCTTGCAGCGCCTGCAACGAGTGATCGATGTCGGCGCTCTCCTCGATGGACTGTTGCAGGAAATGCTCCAGCCGGGGAAACATCTGCACGGCGCGGTCCAGGTGCGGGTCGTGGCCCGGGCTGTAGGCGCCGACGCTGATGAGGTCGCGGTTGCGCTGGTAGCGCGAGAACAACTGCTTGAACTGTTGGGCGGCCTGCCGGTGCGGGCCGGAGACAATGGCGGTCATGGCGCGGCTGATGGACGCCTCGATGTCGATGGCCGGGTAGTGGCCCGCTTCGGCGAGGGTACGCGACAGCACCACGTGGCCGTCGAGAATAGCGCGCGCCGAATCGGCAATCGGGTCCTGTTGGTCGTCGCCCTCGGTCAATACCGTGTAGAAGGCGGTGATCGAGCCGCTGCCCGCGGGGCCGTTGCC
>JBJHAZ010000114.1:0-6717 GCA_050485225.1 Gammaproteobacteria bacterium | reverse complement strand
CGCACCGATTCGCCGTCCTTGAGCGCACCACTGACGCGAAAGGCCCTCGTCAGAAAGTCCGCGCCCCCCGACTCCAGGGCGGCCCCATGGGCCGGAATCTCCAGCCCGTAGGTATCACCCCGCCCCCACTCCGTGATCGCCATGCCAGTACCCCGTGTTGTGTTGCCTCAGTGTCGGCTAACTTAACAGACCCACGTGTTTCAGGTCTTCCACGTACTTGTGGATCAGTGCCGCCGAGACGTCCGGGATGGGGTGGCCGACCGATTTCGCCGCCGCACAGAAGCGCTCATTCTTCAACCGGGTACCCACACCCGCCATCTGGGGCTGCCGGTACGGATCGATCAGCGCGAGCAGGGACTGCTGCCGCTGCGCCTCGGGCAGCGCCTGCAGGGCGGTCTCGAAGCGCGGCAGCCACTGGTCATAGCGCTCGACCCGTTCGATGTCGCAGCCGGCGTCGATCATCCAGTCCACAAAGTCGTCGAGGGACACGCTCTCCTCATGGGGGCTGGACAGGTTATAGCTCTGGAAGCCCGAGTTGTGTTCCGCACCGATGGCCGTGATGACGTCCGCCAGGAAGTCGACGTTGAACCCTTCGTAGCGGGCAACCGGTCGTCCCGCAGCGAGATCCTGCGCATAGAAGGTGGCCGGGGCGACGCCCGTGACCGCCAGACTGAACAGCAGGCGGGTGAACATGTCCGGCACATTCAGCTGACCGGCGTACCGGCTGTGAGCCAGAATCATGCCAGGGCGGAATACGGCAACCGGCAACCCGCACTGATCGTGGGCCTCGCGCAGCAGGACTTCGCTGGCCCACTTGCTCACGTTGTAGCCGTTGGCGTAATGGTCGTTGAGTTCGCAGGCCGGTGCCGACTGGCGAATGTCGCCGTCCTCGTCGATCAGGTCGCAGGTCAGGGCGCTGACCCCCAGGGTAGACACATAGTCAAAGCCCTTCCTGCGGTCGGTCACCGCGAGCCGGATCAACTCGGCGGTACCCAGCACATTGGCGCCGAACAGCTGGCCGTAGGGCAGCAGATGGTTGACGTGGGCACCGGAGTGCACAATCCGATCGACGCTGCCGGCCAGCCGCTGCCAGGTGTCCTCGTCCAGGCCGAGACCGGGCAGCCCGAGGTCCGCGGGTAACACTTCGAGATGATCGGCCGCCAAGGCGCGGAAGTGTTCGATCAACTCGGGATCGGTATCCAGCGCGTCCTCGATGCGTTGCTGCGCCTGCCGCGGGTCGCTACCGCGCGCCAGCAGGATCAGCTTGCCATCCACTTTCGCCAGCCGCTCGAGCCAGGCGAGGGCGAGGAAGCGACCGAGATAGCCCGTGGCGCCGGTCAACAGCACGGTTCGGGGCGAGGCGTCCGGTAGCGGCAGCGTGGCCGCTTTGGCGAGGGTGTCCCGATCGATGAACTTGTCGAGCGTCAGGTCGGCGGCCTGCACACGGGTACTGCCCTTGCCGTGAACCGCGTTGAAGCCGGGGCGTTTGACGCCTGAATTGCGCACGGTGTCGATGTACCCAGCGAGCTGACGGAGGTTGCCGGCGGGGTTCAGGATGAGCCCCACCGAAACCTCGACGGCGAAGATTTCTTCCAGCAGCAGCGAAAACTCCAGCGCCGACAGGGAGTCCCCGCCGAGGTCGCTGAACCGCGCCTCCGGGTGCACGTCCGACGCGGCCACCCCGAGCACGGCCCGCAGGGCGCGCGCCACGGTTTCTTCCGTGGGTCGGTCTGCGCCGCCGGTGCGCAACGCGCGCAGCTCCTCGATCTGGTCCTGGGCAATGCGCGTGTACACGTCCTCCAGCTGCGGGCGATAGCGATCCCGCAGGTTGGGGCGCAGGTGCTTGCCGATGCCGGACAGCAGGCCGTTTTCATGGCTGAACAGCTCGGTCTCGATCAAGAAGTCGCGGGGGATCTCGTAGCTGGCCAGTCGCGCCTGCTCGGCAATGGCGTGCATGGACTTGCGGATGGCGGCCTTGACGGCGTCGTTGTCGGCACCCTGCTCAAACCCTTCTTCGGTCGGCACCACGACCGCCAGCAGGAACGCGCGTTCGCTGGTGCCGTAGATGTAGATCTGTCGGATCAGAGGGCTCTGGGCGTAGACAGCTTCGAGCCGGGCGACCGCGACAAATTCCCCCTGGGACAGCTTGATGACGTTGTTGCAGCGATCGACGAACTCCAGGTGGTCGGGGCCGATCTCGGCCATAACGTCGCCGGTGTGGTAATAGCCGTCGGCGTCGAATTTCTCGGCGGTCAGCTCCGGCCGCTTGAAATAGCCCGCCATGAACTGATCGCACTTGACCAGCAGTTCACCGCGCGGATAGGGCTTGTCGGTGTGGAAATAACCCAGCTCGGGAACGTCGGCGAGCTTGTAGTCCAGCACCGGCGGGCGCTGGATGCGGCCATTCACATAGACGATGCCGCCGCCGATTTCGGTGGAGGAATAGCCGATGGACATGGGCATGCCCAGCATGGACTCCATGAATGCGTGGATCTCGGGCGCCAGTGCTGCGGAGCCACAGCCCACCGACAGCAGCCGGCCACCCAGCAGGGTCTCGCGCATCTCGGTCTTGACGGCAGCCTCGGCCTCCGCCGGCTGTTCGCCCCCGGCAAGGCGACGATCCACCCGTCGCAGGAACTCCTGATAGAACATCTCGCACACCCGCGGCACCAGCGACGCCATGGTCGGGCGCGCGAGGGGCAGGTCGTCGAACAGCGACGACAGGTCGCTTTTGGGTGAGCAATAGCTGGTACCGCCGTTCGCCAGCGACATCAGCATGTAGCCGTTGCCGACCAGATGGCTCATGGGCATGAAACTGAGGGTAATGACCGGGACCGGCATTTCCACCTGCCAGGTCTTGATGACCAGGCTTTCGTTGAACATGGCGCCCTTGGGGGTGCCGGTGGAGCCGGAGGTGTAGAACAGCCAGGCCAGCGGGTCCTCGCCCGGTTCGGCCACATACAGCGGTGCGGGCGTCAGGGACGCCCCGCGCTGCGCCTGATTATCGAGGGTATCCACAACAATCGGGCAACCGGCTTGCTGCAGTTGGCGGCGCGCGGATTCGAGTTTTTCCCGCTGCTGGTCGTCGCCCGGCTCGTAATCGAACACCACCAGTCGGTGGGGCGCATGCCCGGCCAATACCGCCTCGACGGCACTGCCGAGATAATCGATACCGGTGGCCAGCAATGTCGCTTCGGTCTCGGCCAGGATGGCCGCGTGCTGGGCGGGCGCCGCGCTGGTCTGCAGGGGGACAATGACCGCGCCCAGATGGATGCTGGCCAGTATCTGCGCGGCGTAGTCGACGCTGGCAAAGCCGAGGATGCAAACGAAGTCACCGGAGGTTACCGGGTGCTCACGGTCATGATGCCATTCCGCCGCGATGCCCCGGGCGCGCGCCCACAGGTCGCGGTAGGTAATCGTCTCGAATCTCGGCAGCAGCTTCATGGATTGCCGCCCGGTGGCGGGATCGGTGACCAGCTCGCGTGCCCGCTGCCCGAGGGCCGGCCGGTCCGCGTAGCCTTCCATCACCTGCTGCACCACCTGCGCCAGCCGGAGACCCGGTTGGCGCTTGGCCTCGTTCACCTCGGGGAGCGGGAAGGCGTTGCGAAACTCGGCGTCCTGCTGGGCCAGGGTCTTGATGCGCGCCGCCTGGGCTTCTCGGGAACTGTTATCTGTCTTGTCGTTCAAGGGTGCTCTCCTGGTTATTCATGATTCAGTCGACGAAAAATTCGTTCGATCAAATGCTCTGTCGATCGAGGGCCGGCTATCGAGTGCTCTGGCTATCGAGGACTTTGTCCGGCGGAAGCCTGGAGATTCGCACTCCGGGTATCCGCAGTCCGCCATGGCGGCCCTGCACACACAATACAACCAACTGGTTGGTTTTTACAATAACCAAAATGGCCTCGACTCGAATCAACCCGCCCGCTACTCATGAACACCCCGCCGAAACCCACCGAGTACGGCGCACCTGTGCCCACCCATCAGGCCTTGCCGGCCTGAATGACAGACCGATTTCCGACTGCAGAAGCCGGATGCCAGCCCGTCACGAAGCCTCAGGGCGGGTAGCTGATCCCGCAGAGCTTCTCCGAAATGGACCACAGCCGTTCCCGCTGGCTCGCATCCAGAGCAGCCGCCGGAGGCGTGACGACCACGGGCGGCCCCTTGGTTTCCTTCTTGCCACCCGGGCCCGTCGCCTCTCCGCCTTTCAGGTCTTCCCCCAGCGCCGCGTACAGCGTCGGCAAGGCGCCTGCCGACGAGGATTGCAGGAACAACGGGCCGACAACCTTCAGCATGATCCGAATGGCTGCCGGCAGGTGGCGGGACAGATCGGACTGGGAGTACCCCGGGTGAGCGGCCATCGACAGGGTGTCGAACCCCTGTTTGCGCAGGCGCTCGTTCAGTTCCAGGGCAAACATCAGGCACGCCATCTTGCTCTGGGAATAGGCCTTGTTGGCGTTGTAGCTCTTCTCGAACTGCAGGTCCTCGAAATTCATGCCGCCCCAGTTGGCGGCCAGGCTGTACAGGGTCACGATACGCGCACGGGGAGTGCCGGTAATCGTCGGCAGTAACAGGCCGGTCAGCAGGAAATGGCCGAGGTGATTGACGCCCAGTTGGCCCTCATGGCCGTCTTCGGTGAGAAAGTGCGGGGTAATCATGATGCCGGCGTTATTGATCAGCAGATCCAGCTGCTGGTAGTCGCGATTGAAGCCTTCGGCGAAGGCACGAATGGACGCAAAGCTGCCCATGTCCACAAGCCGCGATTCCACCTGTGCGCCGGGGCACTGCTCCAGGATCAGCTGCCGGGCCTGCTCGGCCTTGTCGGCGTTGCGGCAGGCCAGAACGACCTTGGCGTCTTTTTTCGCCAGAGCCAGGGCCGTTTCAAAACCCAGCCCCGTGTTGGCGCCGGTCACGACGGCGATGCGTCCCGTCTGGCTTTTGGCGTCGTTGAGCGACCACTGTGTTGCCATGATGTTATCCTTTGTTGGATGCTCGTTGAGTCGGAATAAGGTAATATATATAACCAACCAGTTGGTTACAACGATACTGGCCACCGGTCGCCAGCAGGTCCCACCCGGTCGACGACACAGATACGCCGCGATCACCGGACAGCCCTCCTCCGACCACCAAGGCAGGAGCCCGGCCCGGTTGTGCGAAACCACCCCCGAGAGGTGCATTGAATGCCCAGGAAGCCATCGCCAGGAACGGCGGAGTCTCCGAACAGCTCCAGCGCAAAACCTGTCAAACAGCAAAACCGCACCCGGCCTGCCTCCCCGGCAGGCAGCGAAGACAAGCCGCCGCGCAAACGCCGCCAATACATGCCCGCAGAGCAGCGCCGCAAGCAGATTCTCGAGGTTTCCCGGGAAGTATTTGGCCGGCTCGGCCTCAACGGCGCCCGCACCCGCGATCTGACCCAGGCGGCCGGCATCAATCAGGCCACGCTGTTCGAGCACTTCCGGTCCAAGGACGAACTGTTTGCGGAAGCGGTCGTACAACCGCTGGTGGACACCATCGAAGGCGCCAGGGATCGGGCCGAGGCCTACACGACCGCAACCTCGGATGAGGATTTGCGGCCATTGCTGCAAAAGGGCATGGAGCAAAACCTGCGCAGCATGGTCGAGATGTACCCACTGCTCCTGCAAGCCCTGGCCTCGGACCGCGAGATGGGTGAAAAGCTCTATCGGGAGCAGATCTCGCCCTTGCTGAACGCCCAGGCCACCATTGTGAAGGAGTTGATCGACGACTCCATCGACCCGGAACTCATGCAGCTGGCCAGCTTCGGTATTTTCTTCGCGGTGGCGATGGACCAGACCCTGGGCGAAGAACCCAGGGACCTGTCCGATGTGGCGCGCCAGCTCGTCGAACTGATTGTTTACGGCTGTTCCGCGAAAGCCAAAAAATCCTGAGTCCTCATAATATAGCGATCCGTCGTCGGCCGTGCCAGCGGGCTCTAACGCCATCGTTGAACATGGCACCAGAAGCGCCGCAGGGTCTTCCAACCCGCGAAGACCCTGTGACGATTGCACGCTCCGATCGTGCGTCACCCGGCCCCATGAGCCCCGGGTGACAGCCGCCTCTATTCCGGTGACGGCCGGCTCTAACCCGGCGATAGCCGGCTCTAGAAGTTATACCGCACCCGAGCGCCGAACATCCGGGGCAATCCGACCTGCGCCACTTCGATGCCACTGCTCCAGTTGCCGGCCACGTAGGTGCGATATTCCTTGTTGGTGACATTGGTCACAAACAGGGAGACATCCACCGGGCTTTGCAGCACATTGCGCCAGTTGAAGTTCATGTTGATCAGCTCGTAGCTGGGCAGAATCGCGTAGGGAGAGCCGGTGAGACTCGGAGAAACCGACTGCATCTCGTCCGTGTACACATAGGTGGCTGACACGCCCATCTCGCCCAATTCCTCGCGCACCGGAAGCTGGTAAGCCGCCGTCAGCACCAGTTGATGCTCCGGTGTGTGCGAAAGCGACTCGCCTTCAGCGGTGGAGGGAATCGGTTGCGAGCTGGCAATCTGACTGAGATCGGGAAAGCTCAGACTGTCCACATTGGTGTTGACGTAGGCGTAACCGAAACTGAGTTGCAGGTTGTCGGTGAGCAGGACGCTGCCTTCCGCTTCGAGACCCCAGATGGTGGAGGAGCCCGCATTGACGATAGCCGTGGTGCCGATCCCGTAGATGTTGCGGTAACCGAGCTGCACCTGCTGGTCCTTGA
>JBJHAZ010000113.1:0-6719 GCA_050485225.1 Gammaproteobacteria bacterium | reverse complement strand
CCATGCAGGAGGTATCCGGCGCGGTGGTGGCGTCCACGCTGGTGCTGGTCGCTGTCTTCATGCCCGTGGCGTTCATGGGCGGGCTGTCCGGGGAGTTGTACCGCCAGTTCGCCGTGACCATCGCCGTGTCGGTGGTGGTGTCGGGCGTGGTGGCCGTCACCCTGACGCCGGCCCTGTGCGCCCTGCTGCTGGATCGGCAGAAGGCCGAGGTGGCGGCGCCGTTTCGCTGGTTCAACCGCCAGTTTGACCGACTGTCCGAGGGCTTCACGCGGCTGGTGCGCCAGCTGCTGCTGAATCCGGGCAAGTCCCTGCTGCTGTTTGTCGCGCTGACCGTGATCGCCGTGTGGCTGTTTGCCCGCATGCCCGACGGGCTGGTGCCCGCCGAGGATCAGGGTGCCGCCCATGCGGTCGGGCTGCTGCCGGTGGCGGCCTCGCTGCCGCGCTCCGAGCAGGTGCGGGACGACTTCGCCCGTGAAATCCTCGCCATGGAGGAGGTCGATTCCTTTCTCGCCCTGGCGGGCCTCGACATTCTCGCCGGTTCGTTGCGCACCAATGCCTTCAGCAGTTTTGTCGATCTGACCGACTGGAGCGATCGCAGAAAGGTCGAGCAACAGGCCGAGGCGGTGGTGCAGCGTATCGGCGCCCTCGGTTTCGGGATGCAGGAAGCAAACGTGGTGGCATTCTCGCTGCCGCCGATCATGGGCCTGTCGGTGACCGGCGGGGTCGAGGGTTACCTGCAGGTGCGGGGCGAGGCCTCCGTCGAGGAGATCGTGCGACTGGGCGAGCGCTTCGTGGAGCTGGCACAGGGCCGGCCGGAGTTGGCGGGTACCAGCAGTCAGCTGCAGGCGGGGATTCCGCGCTACCGGGCCGATGTGGATCGGGAGCAGGCCAGGTTGCTGGGCGTGCCCATCAACCAGATCTTCGAAGCGATGCAGAGCACCTTCGGCACCCTCTATGTCAACGACTTCAGCCTTGCCGGTCGCAACTGGCAGGTCAACCTGCAGTCGGAGGGTGACTTCCGCAGCAGTCCCGACGACCTGCGGCGGGTGTTCGTCCGTTCCGATCGCGGCGAAATGGTCTCGCTCGACACGGTGGTGTCGATGGAACGCACCGTCGGCAGCGACATCGCCAACCGCTACAACCTTTACTACGCCACCAAGGTCATGTCCAACCCCGCGCCCGGCTACACCAGCGGCCAGGCCAAGCAGGCGCTGGAGGCGGTGGTGGACGAGCTGCGTATGGAAGAGCCGGACATCCTGCTCGGCTGGGTCGGGGAGGCGTACCAGCTCGATGCCGCCGCCGGCGCTGCCGGACTCGCCTTCTTTGCCGGCATGATCATGGTATTCCTCATCCTGGCCGCCCAGTACGAAAGCTGGAAACTGCCGCTCGCCGTGCTGGGTGCCATCCCGGTTGCGGTGCTGGGGGCTGGGCTGGCGGCGTCGTTGCGCGGCTATCCCAACGACATCTACTTCCAGGTAGGCCTGTTGGTGCTGACCGGGCTGGCCGCCAAGAATGCGATCCTGATTGTGGAGTTTGCCGCCCAGAACCGCCGTCAGGGCCTGAGCGCCTTCGATGCCGCACTGGCCGCGACGCGACAGCGCCTGCGCGCCATCGCCATGACGGCTTTGACACTGATCATCGGCACCCTGCCGCTGTTCTTTGCCACCGGAGCCGGCGCCAACAGTCAGCGGGAGATCGGCACCGTGGTGGTGGGTGGTATGCTTGCGGCCAGCTCGCTGGCACTGCTGTTCGTGCCGCTGTTCTACTGTCTGCTCGACGGCCTCGCGCTGAGGCCCAAGGCTGGCGGGCAGCCCGCCGGGCGAGCGGACTCGCAAACAGGATAATGACAATCATGGTCAGACGAACGAGGGCGGAAGCCGAGGAAACCCGCGTAACCATTCTGGATGCGGCCGAGCAGGAATTCCTCGAGCGCGGCGTTTCGCGCACCACCCTCGACCACATTGCCCGCCGGGCGGGGGTGACCCGGGGTGCCATCTACTGGCATTTCAGGGACAAGAGCGACCTGTTCACGGCCATGGTCGATCGGGTGCAGTTGCCCATGAGCGAGCTGAGCGACAGTTACCGCTCCGAGCTGGGTGCGCACGACCCGGTGGGCGCCCAGCAGCAGCTGTGCCGCGTGGCCCTGGAACGGCTGGCCGGCAACACCACCTACCGCAATGTGTACGCCATCCTCTTTACCCGCTGTGAATTTGTCGCCGAGTGCAACCCCAGCCAGTCGCACCAGCACGATCTCGAGCAGCAGGTGCTGGATGGCTTTGTCGAGGACTTCCAGCGCGCCCGGGACCTGGGCCAGCTGGCCCCCCGGGTGGAGCCGCGCATTGCCGCCCTGACCCTGTTTTCACTGCTGCACGGTATCTATCTGTGCTGGTTGCGGGCGCCCGAGCGGTTCGATGTGGAGCGCGACGGCATGGCCATGCTGACCCTCTTTTTCGACAGTGTGCGCCTGCCGCCGCAGGAGGCGTCGGAGGTCGGCACAGCAAAGAAGACCGCCGCCGCAAAGCGGCAGCGGTCAGTGAGCAGTTTGCCAAAACGACCGCTTCAGCCGAACTGATTCATCGTGTTGTCCTTGCCCGCCGCCTTGAGGGCGGCATCGCCGGCAAAGTATTCCTTGTGGTCGTCGCCGATGTTGGAACCGGCCATGTCCTGATGCTTCACACACGCCAGGCCCTGGCGGATTTCCTGCCGCTGGACGCACGCCACATAGGCCAGCATGCCTTCCTCGCCAAAATAGCCCCGCGCCAGGTTGTCGGTGGACAGGGCGGCGGTGTGGTAGGTGGGCAGGGTGATGAGGTGGTGGAAGACGCCGGCTTTCGCAGCGGCTTCGCGCTGGAAGTTCTGCGTCCACTCGTCCGCGGTCCGGGCCAGTTCGGTGTCGTCGTAGCTGGCGCTCATCAGCCGGGCGCGGTCGTAGGCGGACACATCGCGCCCTTCGGCCTGCCAGGCGTCGAATACCTGCTGGCGGAAGTTCAACGTCCAGTTGAAGGACGGACTGTTGTTGTAGACCAGCTTGGCGTTGGGTACGACGTCACGAATGCGATCCACCATTTTGGCGATCTGGCCCACGTGGGGCTTTTCCGTCTCAATCCACAGCAGGTCGGCACCGTTTTGCAGGCTGGTGATACAGTCGAGCACCACCCGGTCCTCGCCCGTGCCCGGCCGGAACTGGAACAGGCCCGACGCCAGGCGCCGGGGTTTGAGCAGCCGACCGTTGGACTTGATCACCACATCGCCGTTCTCGATGTCGTCGGCGCTGGTGATGTAGTCGCCGTCGAGAAAACCGTTGTACCGATCGCCGAGGTCCCCGGGTTCACGGGTGACGGCGATCTGCTTGGTCAGCCCGGCGCCCAGTGAGTCGGTACGCGCCACGATGACGCCGTCGTCCACGCCCAGCTCGAGGAAGGCGTAGCGCACGGCGTTGATCTTGGCGAGAAACTCCTGATGGGGCACGGTGACCTTGCCGTCCTGATGGCCACACTGTTTTTCATCGGACACCTGGTTCTCGATCTGGATGCAGCAGGCGCCGGCCTCGATCATCTTTTTCGCCAGCAGGTAGGTGGCCTCGGCGTTGCCGAAGCCGGCGTCGATGTCGGCAATGATCGGCACCACGTGGGTTTCGAACTCGTCGATTTTCTTCTCGGCCGCCTTGGCGGCCACTTCGTCGCCACTGGCCCGGGCCTCATCCAGCTCGCGGAACAGGTGATTCAGTTCGCGGGCGTCGGCCTGGCGCAGGAAGGTGTACAGCTCCTCGATCAGGGCCGGGACGGACGTTTTCTCGTGCATGGACTGGTCCGGCAGTGGCCCGAACTCGGACCGCAGCGCGGCGATCATCCAGCCGGAGAGGTACAGGTAGCGGCGTCGGGTAGAGCCGAAGTGCTTCTTGATGGCGATCAGCTTCTGCTGGCCGATAAAGCCGTGCCAGCAGCCCAGCGATTGGGTGTACTGGTTCGGGTCGCCGTCATAGGCCGCCATGTCCGCGCGCATGATGCCGGCCGTGTAGCGGGCGATTTCCAGACCGGTCCTGAAGCGGTTCTGCAGGCGCATGCGTGCCGCCGACTCGGCGTTGATGGCGTGCCAGGTCAGGGGGTTGCCCTGAACGAGATCGGCGCACTGGTTCACTTCCTGTTTGTAGAGAGACATGGTGTTGACCCCTGGTGATGGTTACTCGAATTATTGGGCGGTGCGGCCCGGTGCCCGCCCTTGACGACTGGCTGCCTCGGGCGGCTGGACACACTCTAGGTCTGCTGCCATGATTTTCCTAATCAATGGCTTTTATTTTCATCATCACTGGGGTGAATGGTCGTGAACAACATCGAGCGCGTGGATCTCAATCTGCTGGTGTACCTGGACGTGCTGTTGCGCGAGCGCAACGTCACCCGGGCCGCCGAGTTCATCGGCCTGAGCCAGCCGGCCATGAGCAACGGGCTGCGCCGCCTGCGCGAACTGTTTGACGATCCTCTACTGGTGCGCACCAGCGAGGGCATGACGCCCACCGAGAAGGCGTCCCAGCTCCAGCCGCTGGTGCGCGAGGCGCTGCAGACCCTGCAACGGGCGCTGCAGACCAGCTCCGACTTCAACCCTGCCGAGGCGGAACGGGTGTTCCGCATCATGGTGAGTGACTACACCGAGGCGACCCTGATTCCCGAGCTGCTGGCGCAGCTGCAACAGGAGGCGCCGGGCATCGTGCTGGATATCCTTGCCCCCAGTGACATGACCTTCGAGGATGTGGAGCAGGGCAAGGTGGACATGGTGATCAACCGCTTCGACAGCCTGCCCCAGTCCTTCCACCAGGTGACCCTGTGGCGGGATACCTACGCCTGCGTGGTGGGGCGGGACAACCCGGTGGTGGACGATTTCGGTCTTGCCAGCTACCTCGCCGGTGACCATGTGTGGGTGAGCAAGACTGGTTGGGGCGCGGGCATGGGTATCCACCCCGGCGATACCAACCGCCTGGGCTGGGTGGATACGGCGCTCAAGCGCATCGGCAAGAGCCGCCGTATCAAGATCTTCACCCGCCACTACCTGTCGGCGATGCTGCTGGCGCGCCAGAAAAACCTGATCGTCACCGTGCCCAGCAAGGCGACCCGGGTGGTGGCCGACGATCCCGGCATGGTGATTCTGGATCCGCCGTTCGCCATCCCGCCGATCGAACTGAAGATGGCGTGGTCACCGCTGCTGCAGCACAACCCGGCCCACCGCTGGATGCGACGGGTGCTGATCGAACTGGCGAGCGACATCGACCGGCAGAGCCGCGATGCGGTGTCTCCCTGAGCGATGCCGGCACCGGAGTCGGCTCAACGGGCCCGCCACTACTATTCATTCAGTGAATAGCGAAAATAATAAACATAGTTTTGCCTGATGGGCGGTCGGCTGACTAGCATGGCAGCTCAACGGTTGATCCGGTGGCAACGGTTTCGCGCCTTGTCCGACGCGGTGTCGTGTGGGTGCGTCCTGTGGGTGAGGAGGCTCGCCGGTTCAAGGAATTGTGGTGCAAAGGGCGTTCATGAGATGACTGATAGGGCGGATATGACTGGCAGGGCTTCACAGTACGTCGAGCGGCCCCGGGTGGTCAGCTACGAGAAGCTGGACGGGCTGCAGGTCCACCCGCAGATGCGGGCTTTCGTGGAGCAGGAAATGCTGCCCGGGTCCGGTATCGAGGCGGATCGGTTCTGGCGGGGCTTGCGGGATCTGGTGAACGAGTTCTCCGGTCCGAACCGCGAACTGCTCGCCCAGCGCGCTCGCCTGCAACAGCTGGTGGACGCCTGGCACCTGAGCCATCGCGGTCGACACCACGACCAGCAGAAGTACCTCGCCTTCCTGCGCGAGATCGGCTACCTGCAGCCGGAAGGCGACGACTTTGCCATCGACACCACCAACGTGGATGACGAGATCGCCCGCCAGGCCGGCCCCCAGCTGGTGGTGCCGGTGATGAACGCCCGCTTCGCCCTCAACGCCGCCAATGCCCGTTGGGGCAGCCTGTACGACGCGCTCTACGGCACCGACGCCATTCCCGAATCCGAGGGGCTGGAGCGGACCGGCGCCTACAATCCCCGGCGCGGTCGCAAGGTGATCGAATTCGCCCGCGATGTGCTCGACCGTCATTTTCCGCTGCAGCAGGGTTCGCATCGCGACTCGATGGCCTATCGCCTCGACGACGGCGAACTGGCGGTGGAGCTGGTCGATGGCGCGGTCACCGGCCTGCAGCGCGCGACCCTGCTGCGCGGCTTTCGCGGTGCCCCCGAGGCGCCCGAGGTCATCCTGTTGTGTCACCACGGGCTGCATGTGGAAATCCAGATCGATCGCGCGCATCCGGTCGGTGCCACCGACCCCGCCGGCGTCAGCGACATCGTGCTCGAGGCCGCCGTCACCACCATCATGGACTGCGAGGATTCGGTGGCCGCGGTGGATGCCGAGGACAAGGTGGTGGTCTACCGCCACTGGCTCGGACTGATGCAGGGCACCCTCGAGGAAGAAGTCGCCAAGGACGGTGCCACCTTCGTCCGACGCATGAATCCGGATCGCCAGTACCTGGCGCCCGGTGGCGGCTCCTTTGCGTTGCCGGGTCGCAGCCTGCTGTTCGTGCGCAATGTCGGCCTGCTGATGACCACGCCCGCGGTACTGGACGAGAGCGGGCGCGAGATTCCCGAGGGGCTGCTCGATGGGCTGATGACCGCGACCGCCGCCCTCCACGACCTGCTCGG
>JBJHAZ010000112.1:0-6740 GCA_050485225.1 Gammaproteobacteria bacterium | reverse complement strand
TCGCGCACCTACATCCAGGTCAGTGACTGCGATCCGGTGTACGCCATTGCCGATGAGGACATGGAGCGGGCCAACGACGAGAAAACCAGCGCGGTGCATTTTCTGCGCTTTCAGTTGCCGGCCGCCACGGTTGCCGCCCTGCGGCAGGGCCAGCCGCTGGCCATTGGCGTCGATCACCCGAACTACAGCCACCGCTTGGACGAAGTGGCCCCGGAAACCCAGGCGGCCCTGGTCGAGGACCTCCACTGACGACAGCCGCTGAGCGGCAGGAGCCCGGTTCCCGGGCGAAGGGATGGTTACCGCTGCGAGTGGCGCATGATGCGTTGCTTTTCCCGGCCCCAGTCGCGCTCCTTCTCGGTATCGCGCTTGTCGTGTTCCTTTTTGCCCTTGGCCAGCGCGATTTCACACTTCACCAGGTGGCCTTTCCAGTACAGAGCGGTGGCCACGCAGGTGTAACCCTTCTGCTGCACGGCGCCATGCAGGCGATCCAGTTCGCGCTCGTTGAGCAGCAATTTTCGGGTGCGCGTCGGGTCGGTGACAAAGTGCGTGGATGCAGTAGGCAGCGGTGTGATCTGGGCACCGATCAGCCAGGCCTCGCCGTCCTTGAGCAGCACATAGCTGTCGGTCAGCTGGGCCTTGCCGGCCCGCAGACTCTTGACTTCCCAGCCGTTCAGCACCAGGCCCGCCTCGAAGCGCTCTTCGATGTGGTAGTCGAATCGGGCGCGCTTGTTGAGGGCAATGGTGCCGCCGCCGGGGGATTTTTTCGGTTGTTTGCTCATGGGCGGCGATTATACGGGCAAGCGGGGTTGGCGCATACCGGGGAAAGCTCGGTACAATCGGGTCGAAGCGAAACGCGGGTCGTTGCATGACCGATAACACTCTCCGCCTCCATGGTGTCTGGGCGTCCCGCTGGACGTTCATCCTCGCCGCTACCGGTTCCGCGGTCGGGCTGGGCAATCTCTGGAAGTTTCCCTATATCGCCGGCGCCAATGGCGGCGGGGCCTTTGTGCTCGTCTACCTGCTGTGCATCGCGCTGGTGGGCATTCCCATCATGGTGGCCGAGGTGATGCTGGGTCGTCGCGGTCGGCAGAGTCCCATCAACAGCATGCGGCGACTCACTGGCGAGGCGGGGCTGCACCGCTTCTGGCACTCCATCGGCTGGCTGGGGGTGGTGGGCGGCATCCTGATTCTGTCGTACTACGCAGTGGTGGCAGGGTGGAGCCTGCAGTACGTGGTGAATGCCCTGCAGGGCGAATTCCAGGGCGGCAGTGCCAGCGCCAGCCAGCAGCGGTTCAACGCACTGCTGGCCGATCGCAATTCGCTGGTGTTCTGGCAGACCGTGTTCATGGTGATGACCGTGGGTGTGGTGGTGGGCGGTGTCACCAAGGGCCTGGGGGCGGCAGTGCGGGTACTGATGCCGGTGCTGCTGGTGCTGCTGGTGCTGCTGCTGGTGTTCGGCTACCGGGAGGGCAACTTCGCCGCGGCCTGGTCGTTCATGTTCAGCTTCGACTTCGACAGCCTGACACTGCACGGCGTGCTGGTGGCCATGGGGCACTCCTTCTTCACCCTGAGCCTGGGCATGGGCGCGATCATGGCCTATGGCGCCTATATGCCGGAACACGCGCGCGTCGGCTCCACGGTGATCACCATCGGGGTGCTGGACACGCTGGTGGCGTTGGTCGCGGGGCTGGCCATTTTCCCGATCGTCTTCAGTCACCCGGACCTGACGGCGGGCGAGGGCCCGGGGCTGCTGTTCGTCAGTTTGCCGGTGGCTTTCGGCAACATGGCGGGCGGCATTTTCTTCGGTGCGCTGTTCTTTATCCTGGTGAGCATCGCCGCCTGGAGTTCGGCGATCTCGCTGCTGGAGCCCGGCGTGGCCTGGCTGATCGAGTCGAAAGGGTTCAACCGTGTCACCGCCAATCTGCTGCTGGCGTCCATCGCCTGGCTGTTGGGGCTGGGCACGGTGTTCTCCTTCAATATCTGGGAGAACAGCCGCCTGCTCGGGTTCAACTTCTTCCAGTTCATGGATTTCCTGACCTCGAGCGTGATGCTGCCATTGACCGGACTGTTCATTGCCGTCTTTGTGGGCTGGATCATGCGCGAGTATCTGGTGCGTCAGGAGCTGGCCGACGATTCGCCGCGCCTGTTCCGCATCTGGTATCCTCTGCTGCGCTATTTTTCACCCATTGCCGTGGCAGTGATCTTTCTGGTCGGTCTCTATGACGTACTGCTGCGCTGATTGCACCCTATACCTATGTTGACGACCATCCAGCGTTCAGCGCTGTTGACCCATTCTGCCCGCAACATGTTCGACCTGGTCAATGACGTGGAGTCTTACCCCCGTTTCATGGACGGTTGCGTGGGCGCCCAAGTGCTGGAGCAGAGCGAGGCCCATATGTTGGCCCGTCTGGAGTTGAGCCGGGGAGGGGTCACCCAGAGTTTCACGACCCACAATACCCTGTATCCCCATGAGCGCATCGAGCTCAAACTGGCCGACGGGCCCTTCAAGCGGCTCGACGGTGTCTGGCTGTTCAAGCCGCTGACCGAAAATGCGTGCAAGGTGTCGTTGGAGCTGTCCTTCGAGTTCAACAGCCTGCTGGCCAGCGTGGCTTCGTCGAGCCTGTTCAGTCATGTGGCCAACCACCTGGTGGATGCGCTGGCGCGGCGTGCGGCCACCGTGTACGGAAAAAACCCATGAAGGAAAACAGCATGATTACCGTCGAAGTGGCCTATGCGCTGCCGGAGCGCCAGCGCATTGTGGAGCTGCAGGTGCCGGCGGGCACCACGGCGCTGGAGGCCGTGCGTCAGTCCGGGATCGAGCGGCTGTTTCCGGAGATCGACCTGGATGCGGTGAATCTCGGCATATTCAGCCAGGTACTGGGCACCAAGGGGCTGCCGCCGGCGGCGGAGTACCGGATGCGGGAGCGGGATCGGGTGGAAATCTATCGGCCCCTGATCGCTGACCCGAAGGAGGCGCGGCGCAAGCGCGCCGAGAAGAAAGCCTGAGGGGGGCTGGGGCCAGTGCCCCGGAGGCGGCCTGTCAGCCGCCGCGGGCGCTCGAAGAGGGCCGGAAGTCGCCGCTGAAGTGGCTCAGTCGGTCCTCATCATCGAAGTGGATGGTGACGCGCTCCTGGGTCTTGCCGCCCCGGCCCTTTTCCAGGCTGTAGTAGTAGTCCCAACGTCGGGGGTTGAAGCTGTCGGAAATGAGGGGCGTGCCCATGATGAAGCGCACCTGGGACTTGGTCATGCCGGGGCGCAGCTGGTCGATCATCTCCTGGGTGATGATATTGCCCTGCTGGACGTCGATGCGGTGGACGCCGGGGAAACGAAAGTTGCCACAGCCGGCCAGCAGTGCGACAGCAACAAGGATGGCCAGGGTCTTACCGATAAAAGGCATTTGGGGTTCCAGTATCATTCGCGAACAGGGATAATAACGAAACTCCTCATTTCAGAGAAGGGATGGCCTTCATGTCCGATGAAAATCAGGAATTGCGCCGCGCGGGGCTGAAGGTCACGCTGCCCCGTCTCAAAATCCTGCAGATCCTTGAATCTTCACCCGTCCGCCACATGAGCGCGGAGGATGTCTACCGCGCCCTGATCGAGGCGGGCGAGGAAGTGGGTATCGCGACGGTGTACCGGGTGCTGACCCAGTTCGAAAGTGCCGGCCTGGTGGTGCGCCACAACTTCGATGCCGGCCCGGCGCTCTATGAAATGGACGACGGCGAGCACCACGACCACATGGTGTGTGCGGAAACCCGCGAGGTGATCGAATTTCACAGCGAGGAAATCGAGCAGATCCAGCAGCAGATTGCCGATGAGCACGGTTACGAGATCACCGGTCACAGCCTGGTGCTGCACGTCAAACCCAAGAACAGTCAGAAGCCGAAGAAGAAAGGCTGACCGGTACCGGTTTCGGCCGGCCTATTCGCTTACCAGCATTTCCCGCGCGTGTGCCAGTGTCTGATCGGTGATGGTCACCCCCCCGAGCATGCGCGCGATTTCCTCCACACGCTCTCTGTCCCCCAGGTGCTCCAGACTGGAGGCGAGCCGCTTGCTGTCGCCCTGCTTGTTGGCGCGATAGTGGCAGTGCGCCTGGGCGGCCACCTGGGGCAGGTGGGTGACGCAGATCACCTGGCCGCGCCCGCCGAGGCGGCGCAGCAGGCGGCCGACGATTTCGGCGGTGGCCCCGCCGATGCCCACGTCCACCTCGTCGAACACCAGCGTCGGGATGGTGCTGTGCTCGGCGGTGACCACTTCGATGGCCAGGCTGATCCGCGACAGTTCGCCGCCGGACGCCACCCGGGCAAGGGGGCGGGGCGGGCTGCCGGGCACCGTGGTGATCAGCAGCTCCACGTCCTCCAGGCCGTGGCGGGTAAAGCCCTTGTCCGAGGGCGTCAGTGACACGGTCAGGCGGGCGTTGCCCATGGCCAGTTCGGCGAGCTGGGCGTTGACCCGCTTTTCCAGTTTGGCCGCCGCCCTGGTGCGGCTGGCGGACAGCTTCTTGCCGTTGACGCGGCACTCGGCGTCCAGTTGCTCCACACGCTGGCGCAGCGCATCGATGTCCTGGTCGCTGCCGCCGATGTCGGCCAGCTCGTCGCTGAGGGATTGCCAGACATCCAGCAACTGATCGGGCTGGCAGCGATGTTTGCGCGCCAGCTCGAAGATGGCCGAAAGCCGTTGGTTGACTTCCTCCAGCCGTGCCGGGTCCAGCTCGAAGCTGTCCAGGTGCCGGTCGAGGCTGTGGCCGGCTTCCTCGACCTGGATGCGGGCGTTCTCGAGCAGCTCTTCCACCTCCTGCAGCAGGGGTGGCTTGCCGGACAGTCCGTGGAGCAGTTGCAGGGCCTGCCCCAGTGCGCTGCTCAGGCTGAACTGGTCGTCTTCGCGGCACAGGTTGAGCAGCTGCTGACTGTCGCGCAGGATCTCCTCGGCGTTGCTCAGTACCTGCAGCTCGCTTTCCAGGGATTCCACTTCACCCGCTTGCAGGGCGAGCTTGTCGAACTCATCGATCTGGAAGGCGAGCAGCTCCACGCGCGCGGCGATGCTGTCGCTCTGGCTTTCCAGTCGCTCCAGTTTCTGGCGGGCGCTGGCCCAGTCGGTGTAGCTGCTGGCCATGGCGTCGGCCTGGACCGTGGCGTTGGCGAAGTCGTCCAGCAGCAGGCGGTGGTGCTCCCTGCGCAGCAGCGATTGGTGGGCGTGCTGGCCGTGGATGTCGATCAGCAGGTCGCCGAGCGACTGCAGTTGCTGCATGGTGGCCGGCTGGCCGTTGATGTTGCCGCGTGAGCGCCCCTCGCGGGAAAACTGGCGGCGCAGCAACACCTCATCGGCCGGGTCGAAGTCGTTGTCGGCCAGCCACCGACGCGCGGGCGGTATGTCGGCAATGTCGAACTGGGCGGCAATCTCGGCCTTGTCGGCCCCGGCGCGGATGCGGTCGGTATCGGCGCGGTCGCCCAGTGCCAGCCCGAGCGCATCCACCACCAGCGATTTGCCGGCGCCGGTTTCTCCGGTGATGGCGGTCATGCCGCCGCCGAAGTCGATCTCCAGGTGCTCTACCAGGGTGTAGTTGCGGATGGTCAGGGCCGTCAGCACGGGAAAGCTCCGTTTGCCGGGAGGGAATGTGCGGCAATCTTAATATGGATACCGCAAGCGCGGCTATAAGCCGCCACGCCCGCCCGGTCAGCCGGAGGGCGGCTGCCCTTGAAAAGCCGGGAGCTGTCCCAATATAGCCCTGAAAGCCAATTTGCATGGAGTGTATTCGTGTCCGACAAGCCGCAATCGCCCGAAGAACAACCGCTCACCGGTGACGAGACTCAAGAGGGAGGCGCGCCGGAGCAGACCGAGGCCAATGCTCAGGATGCCGCCGATGTGCCGGCCAGCGAGGCCCTGCAGCAGGAGCTGGCCGAGGCCCGGGACGCGGTGCTGCGCACCCAGGCAGAGATGCAGAACCTGCGCCGGCGGGTGGAGCGGGATGTTGAAAATGCCCACAAGTTTGCGTTGGAGCGCTTTGTCGGCGACCTGTTGCCGGTGGTGGACAACCTGGAGCGGGCGCTGGCGGCCTTCGATGCTGCGAATGACGAGCATACGGCCCTGATCGAGGGTGTGGAACTGACACTGAAAAGCTTCCTCGACGTGCTCAAGCGCTTCCAGGTGGAGCCGGTGGACCCGAAAGGGGAGGCGTTCAACCCCGAGTTGCACCAGGCGGTGAGCACGGTGCCCAACCCTGATATGGCGCCCAACACGGTGATGGATGTGTTCCAGAAAGGCTATCAACTCAACGGTCGCCTGGTGCGACCGGCGATGGTGGTGGTGGCCAAGGCCCCCTGAGGCGCGCAGGCGCCATTCGCAATAGACGTGTCGCAACGGGGTTGAAATTCCCGCAACGGCACCAATATCAACAGGTAAGCGTGGCACCGGCCACTCAACAGAATTCAGTATTTCGGAGATTGTGAACATGGGAAAGATTATCGGTATTGACCTGGGCACCACCAACTCGTGCGTGGCGGTGCTGGAGGGCGACAAGCCCAAGGTGATCGAGAACGCCGAGGGCGCGCGCACCACCCCGTCCGTGGTGGCTTTCACCGAGGATGGCGAGATTCTGGTCGGCCAGTCCGCCAAGCGTCAGGCGGTCACCAATCCCACCAATACCCTGTTTGCCATCAAGCGCCTGATCGGCCGTCGTTTCGAGGACGATGTGGTCCAGAAGGACATCAAGATGGTGCCCTACGAGATCGCCAAGGCCGACA
>JBJHAZ010000111.1:0-6743 GCA_050485225.1 Gammaproteobacteria bacterium | reverse complement strand
CGGATTCGGGTCGCCGACCCAAAACAATTGCGTGGACAGGCAGTGCGACTGCCATCACGTCTCGGGGATGCAAAGTGCTGACATGCTGAAGGGAGTAGTTCTGGGCGCCAGTGCGCTGCTGTTTACCGGGATCCTCGCTGTGGCCTTGCGCCCCGCGCCGACCGATGCACCGCGGCAACCGCCCACCGCCGGCGGAACCGTCCCCGAGGAACAGATCGCCGCCCGGCGCGGCGCTCTGGTGGACGAACTTGTGTTTACCCGCGAAGCCGACATCGGCCGTGTCACCGGCCTGATCGAGGCCGGTACGCACCAGGTGTTCATCCAGGGGATTTCCAGTACCACGGTCTTCAACCGCCTGCGCGACTCCCTGCACAGCGATTACAGTCTGGCCTACGGCACCTCCTCGGAGCTGACCCTGAACCCGGCCGGACCGTTGCTGGACAACGGCGGTCTCAACCCCTTCCATGTGCCGGCTATCCGGGCCGCCATGAACAAGCTGGTCAATCGCCGCCACGTGGCCGAGGAAATTTTCGGTGGCCTGGCGGTGCCTCGTTACCTGCCCCTGAGTACGGCCTTTCCCGACTACGCGCGACTGGCGGATGTGGCGCGCGAGCTGGAGCTGCGCTATGGCCACGACCCGGAGGCGGCTCAGGAGATCATCGACCGGGAAATGAAGGCGCTGGGTGCAGAGCGGATCGGAGGGCGCTGGCACCATGAGGGGCGGCCGGTACGCCTCAGCGTGTTGATCCGCACCGAGGACGAGCGCCGCCGCGTCGGCGACTACGTGGCCAATCTCCTCGAGGATGCGGGTTTCATCGTGGAGCGCCGCTACCGTACCGCCGAGGAAGCCTCACGACTGTGGATCGCCACGGACCCTCGGGCCGGGCACTGGCACGTCTACACCGGCGGCTGGATTTCCACGGTCATCGCGCGCGACCAGGCCGAAAACTTCACCTACTACTACACGCCCCGGGGACGCGCCGAGCCGCTGTGGCAGGCCTACACACCCGATCCCGAGTTCGATGAACTGGCCGACCGGTTGCAGCGGCGCGACTACGCCACCTGGGAGGAGCGCGAGGCCATGATGGCCCGGGCGCTGGAGCTGGCCATGGAGGACTCCTCCCGCGTCTGGCTGGTGGATCAGCTCAACGCCTCGGCGCGGGCAGTGAACGTGCAGCTGGCCACCGACCTGGCGGGCGGCCTCTCCGGCTCCTGGCTGTGGCCCTATACCCTGCGCTACACCGACCGTATCGGCGGGCGCATGGTGTTCGGCACGCCCGGCCTGCTCACCGAGCCCTGGAACCCGGTGGCGGGCAGCAATTGGATCAACGACCAGATGCTGATCCGCGCCACCAGTGACCCGGCCACATTGCCCGACCCCTTTACCGGCCTGTACTGGCCCCAGCGCATTGTCGGCGCGGAAGTCACGATCCAGGAAGGCGTCCCGGTGGAGCGCACGCTCGACTGGCTGACGGTGGACAGCGCCGAAGCCATTCCCGTCCCCGGCGATGCGTGGATCGACTGGGATGCGACGCAAGGGCGTTTCGTCACGGTCGCCGAACGGTTCCCGGAGGGTGTCACCAGCCGGACCCGAGTGCGGGTCCACTATGAGGAGGACCTGTTCGAGCAGCGCTGGCACGACGGGTCGCGTCTGTCGCTGGCCGACTTCCTGGTGCCGTGGATCCTGTCCTACGATCGCGCCAAGGAAGAAAGTCCGCTCTTTGATGTAGCACATCTGCCGGTGTTCGAAGCCTACCAGCGGCACTTCCGCGGCTTCCGGATCGTATCCGCCGACCCCTTGGTAATGGACCTCTACAGCGACCAGATCTACCCGGACGCCGAGACCATCGTGGCGGCGCGGGCGCCGTCGCCCCAGCCCTGGCACACCCTCGCGCTGGGCATACTGGCGGAGCAGAATGGCGAGCTGGCCTTTTCCTCCAACAAGGCCGATCGCCTGCGGGTGGACTGGATGAGTTTTGTCGCCGGGCCGAGCCTCGCCACCCTGGAGCGGCTGATGGAGCAGGTGAAGGCCGATGGCCTGCGACTCTACCCGAACGCCTTGTCCGATGTACTCGGGCGCGACGAGGTGACCGAGCGCTATCGTGCACTGGACGAGTGGTACCGGCAGCGGCGGCATTTCTGGGTCGGCAACGGGCCTTTCTATATCCACTCGGTGCATCCGGTGGAGGGCAGTCTGGTGATGCGCCGCTTCGAGGACTACCCGGACATGGCCGACAAGTGGCTGCGCTTTGCCCGTCCCGAAATTCCCGAGCTGTCGCTGTCCGGCCCCGCGGTAGTGACCGCCGGCGAGGACGCGACCTTCGAGCTGAGCATCCGTTTCGACGGTGAACCCTACGACCCCGAGGGCATCGAGCAGGTACAGTACCTGCTGTTCGATGGCGATACCCGATTGATCACGCGGGGCCACGCCGAGTGGGTCGGGGGCGACCGCTGGCGGGTAGCGCTGGATGCACAGCGGCTGGCGGCACTGGGTGCCGGTGCCAACAGCCTCGAACTGGCGGTGACCAGCAACCGGATCGCGCTGCCGGCCTTCGCCTCCCACGTGTTCGCGACCATTCCTGCTACATCCACTCGTGCCCCCTCCGCGGGAGAAACACCATGACCGCACCACAGCGTGGCTGGATGCGCGATCTGCGCCACCTCGGCCTGTTTGCCCTGCGCCGGCTGTTGGCACTGTTCCTGACGGTACTGGCCGGGGTATACCTGACCATCGTGATTGCCAACATGGGCGGCCAGGTGGACGAGCTGCGGCTGGTGCAGATTCGCAGCACCGTGGCCGAGGCCGTGCGGGCAGACCCGGCCTTCATGGACATGAGTCCCGCCGAGCGCAACGAGCTGATTGCCCGCCAGGTCAACCTTGAAGTGGAGCGGCTGCGCCTTGACCAGCCCTTTGTGGTGCGCAGTTTCGACTACCTGCAGCGCGCCATCCGGCTCGATCTTGGGCGCGCCGAGCAGATGCACAGCGACAGCGGTTCACGGGAGGTGTACCAGATCATCGTCGAGCGACTACCGGCGACGCTGCTGCTGTTCGGCAGTGCCAACCTGCTGGTGTTCTTCACCTCCGTGTTCGTGGCCCTGTACCTGTCGCGGCGCTATGGCAGTGCGCTCGATCGCTCGGTCATTGCCCTGGCGCCTTCCTCGGCCGCGCCCGCCTGGTTCTACGGGATATTCCTGATCCTGGTGTTTGCGTTCATTGCGCCGGTGCTGCCCGCCGGCGGCATGGTCACCGCGCCGCCGCCGGAGGGTCGCTGGGAATACGCCGCCAGCATCATCCGCCACATGTTCCTGCCGCTCGTGGCCATGTTCCTGTCGTCGATTTTCATTTCCATCTACTCGTGGCGGACCTTCTTCCTGATCCACTCCAGCGAGGATTACGTGGAGATGGCGCGGGCCAAGGGCCTGCCCTCGAATCTCATCGAGCGACGCTACATCCTGCGACCCACCCTGTCGCCCATCGTCACCAGTTTCCTGCTGATGCTGATCGGCCTGTGGAGCGGCGCCATCATTCTCGAGCAGGTGTTCAACTGGCCGGGGCTGGGCTCGCTGCTGTTCCAGGCCATTGGCCACCGGGACACGCCGGTGATCATCGGCGGCGTGGTGATCTTCGCCTACCTGCTGGCGGTTACCGTGTTCCTGCTGGACATTCTGTACGCCGTGCTTGATCCCCGGGTACGCATCGTGGGAGGAGGGCGCTGATGGCCGGATCAGAATGGGGCGTTTCCCGCTGGCGGGCCGGGTGGCAGGAGCTGCGCCGTTATCCGTCCGCCATCGTGGGCCTGATCATCATTCTCGCGCTGGTGGCCCAGTCGCTCTTCACCATCGTGGCGATTCCCTACTCGGAGGCGCTCGACAGATGGCGGGGCGGCGACCATTGGCAACTGCATCCGGTCAACGCCAGTCCCGCCTGGGTGGACTATCTCACCGGCAAGCGGCAGGCGCGCACCCTGACCCTGTCGAGCGACCGGGTGGCAGTGGAGGAAACGCCTTTCGAGGGTGGCCGGCGCGTGCGCATTCCGCTGACCTTCGATTACCAATTCGACGGCTTCCCCAGCGAGATCAACCTGTTCCTGCGTGCCGAAGGCCACGAGCGCCGTCCCTTTGCGCAACTGCTCTGGCAGACACCGGACGGGCGCGAGATCGCTCTGGGCAGCTATCGGCTCGGCCAGCACGAGCGCGTTTCGCTGTCCCAGGATCGCGAACTGGAACGGCGCCTGGACGGTCTGGTGGCGCATATCGGACTGCTGGCCAAACCCGTCACCGGCGCCGAACCCGAGGTGGAGAAAGGGCGTCACACTCTGATGATCGACGCGGTGATCTTCGACGAACAGGCGGATCTGGCCGCCGAGCTGATTCTCTACGGGCG
Source organism: Gammaproteobacteria bacterium (assembly GCA_050485225.1). Taxonomy (GTDB): domain Bacteria; phylum Pseudomonadota; class Gammaproteobacteria; order Pseudomonadales; family Porticoccaceae; genus JBJHAZ01. The sequence continues at coordinate 2,359 of JBJHAZ010000111.1, read as the reverse complement.
GGTACACGGCATCGCCGGCACCGATCATCAGCGCCGGGACCTGAGCCTGGCACTGCTCTGGGGTACGCCGGTGGCGCTGGCCTTCGGTCTGCTGGCGGCGGTGGGCACCACCATCACCACACTGCTGATCGCGGCCGCCGGCGTCTGGTACCGGGGCTGGGTGGACGCGGTGATCCAGCGGCTGACCGAGGTGAATATGATCCTGCCCATGCTGCCCATCCTGGTCATGGTGGGCACGCTGTATTCCACCAGTATCTGGCTGATGCTGGGTGTGGTGGTGGTGCTGGGCATCTTCAGCGCCGGCATCAAGATGTACCGTGCCATGTTGCTGCCCATTCGTGAGGCGCCCTACATCGAGGCGGCGCGGGCCTATGGGGCGAGTAACGCGCGCATCGTCATGCGCTACATGATCCCGCGCATTCTGCCGGTGCTGATTCCCACCTTCGTGACGCTGATCCCCACCTTCGTGTTCCTGGAAGCCTCGTTGGCCGTACTGGGCCTCGGCGACCCGGTGCTGCCCACCTGGGGCAAGGTACTCAACGATGCCCAGTCCCAGAGCGCGCTTTACAACGGCTTCTACTACTGGGTGGTGTCGCCAGCGGTGCTGCTGATGCTGACCGGGCTCGGTTTCGCCATGCTCGGGTTCGCCATGGACCGTGTCTTCAACCCGCGCCTGAGGAGCCTGTAGTGACGGCAGAAACCCTGTTACAGGTGGAAGGACTGCGCCTTCAGTACCAGACCCGCAACGGCGTGGTGCGCGCGGTGGACGGCATCGACTTCGAGGTGCGTCGTAACGAGGCGCTGGTGGTGCTGGGGGAGTCAGGCTGCGGCAAGAGTTCACTCGCCAAGCTGCTGATGCGGGTGCTGCCCCGCAATGTTCACCTCACCGAGGGACGCGTGCGCCTCGGTGGTGTCGACATCACCAGCCTGCCGGACGAGCGCTTTCGGCGCGAGGTCCAGTGGTCGCGCATGGCGCTGGTGATGCAGGCCTCCATGAACGCCCTCAACCCGGTGGTTCGGGTGGGCGAGCAGGTGGCCGAACCCCTGCGGGTGCTGCGGCGCTGGTCGCGCAGCCGGGCGATGGAGCGCGCCGCCGAGGTGTTCGGTCTGGTGGGCCTGTCGACGGACTATCTCGCCCGCTATCCCTTCGAGATGTCAGGCGGTATGCGCCAGCGCGCCGTGCTCGCCATGGCGCTGGTGGCCGAGCCGGAGCTGGTGATCCTGGACGAACCCACCTCCGCACTGGATGTGCTGACCCAGGCGAGCATCATGAACGTGCTCAAGAAGATCAAGCGCGAGCAGGGCACCAGTTTTATCCTGATCACCCACGACGTGGCCACCTCCAGCGAACTGGCCGACCGGGTGGCCCTCATGTACGCCGGCCAGATGGTCGAGGTGGCCAGTGCCGAGCGTTTCTTCACCGCGCCGGCCCACCCCTATTCGCAGATGCTGATGGCCAGCGTACCCCGGCTGCATCAGCGCGAGGCACCCCGATCCATTCCGGGCCAGCCGCCCAGCCTGTTCGATCCACCCGGCGGTTGCCGCTTTGCCGCACGCTGTCCGTCGCGCTTCGAACCCTGTGACCGGGCGCCGCCCGGCACCCGGCTGGAGGCGCGCCACCGGGTGCACTGCTGGCTCCACGAGGAGAACGAGCGCTGATGTCCACTCCAACGGATACCGTGTCCCGGGATGCAGCGGCGGAGAGTCGACAACCGCTGTTGTCGATCCGCGATCTGCACACCTGGTTCGAGTTGCGCCAGTGGGGGTTTTTGCGCGTCGGCGCGGTGCGGGCGGTGGACGGCATCAGCTTCGATCTCGCGCCCGGTGAATCCGTGGCCTTCGTGGGCGAGAGCGGTTGCGGCAAAAGCTCGTTGGCCCGCACCCTGCTGGGCCTGCACCGACCCACACAGGGCGAGGTCCATTTCGAGGGCGTCGCACTGCACGCCCTCGACCGCAAGGGTCTGCGTGACTACCGCGCCCGGGTCGGCTACGTGCAGCAGGACCCCTTCGGCGCGCTGCCCCCGTTCATGACCGTCGAACGCATCCTGGCCGAACCGCTCATCGTCCACGGCACCCGCGAGCGCGGCGAGCGCGAGGCGCGCATTCGCGCCGTCATGGAAGAGGTGCGCCTCACACCGGTGGACGAGTACCTCGGCAAGTTCCCCCACATGCTCAGCGGTGGCCAGCAGCAGCGGGTGGTGATCGCGCGGGCGCTGCTACTGTCGCCGTCGCTGATCATCGCCGATGAGCCGGTGTCCATGCTCGATGCGTCGGTGCGGGTGGAGATCCTCAACCTGCTGCGGCGTATCCAGCAGGAACGCGAGCTGGCGCTGGCCTTCATTACCCATGACCTGTCGAC
>JBJHAZ010000110.1:0-6755 GCA_050485225.1 Gammaproteobacteria bacterium | reverse complement strand
GTGACAACCCTGGCTGGCAAACTCCATGGTCCAGTGCTCATCCACCCGCCCCAGGTAGACCATGCCATCCAGCTCGCTGAGCAGCATCGACAACAGGCGTTCGCGCTGATTGGTATCGGCAAGGTGCGTGGGCACGAGGGCAGTACACTCCATCAGGGCTCCCGTCATTGGGAAAGGTCGGCGTTGTCAGGAACCCGCAGTGACTGCACGAACCGTGCCAGCCAAAAACCCACCCGGCCTGCCGGAGGGCGCCCCATTGTGGGGCCGAATGCCCTTGCCGTGCACTCTTTTTCGGCACCGCGGCTCTCGCCACTCCTTCTGCGGCGCCGTCCACCGCACCGCCCCGAGCAGACGCCGGGTCAGTGCGGCTCCATGAGTTGGGTCAGCAGGGGCACCAGTTTTTCCTGCACCGCCACCGGATTCATGAACTCCGCCACATGGGCGATCCGCCCATCCCGAATCCGGAAGGAAAAGACGTGCACATTGCCGAACGCCTCGCCACTGATCAGCGTCCCCTCCGAGCGCACCTCGGCCACCACCCGGTCCTCTTCCGCCGTCAGCGCATCGATGTGGTAGACGAGGGTGCCGCCAAAAATGGCGGAGAGCACCTTCACGCCGCCGGCAAAGCGCTCCTTGTCCGTATCGCCCGAGGTCAGCGTCCAGGCACTCATGTCGGGCGTGACCAGTGCGTCGGGCAGTTCGCCGCGCTCCAATGCAGCCAGAAAATCACGGACCCGCTGATGATTATCGTCAGTCATGCTCTTGTCCTCCTGTCGGGAAAGCGGATTTATTTCGGGCCGTCCCGATCCGGCCCGGAATTCACATGGATGCCATCCAGCACGAAATCCACGATGGCGGCGCTGATGTCGCCTTCGCTGGCCAACCCCGGGGGGAAAATCCAGTCCTTGAACAGGACGCAACCCATGACCGCCGCGAAGGACACGCGCACCATCAGTCGCGGGTCCACCGGGGCCTCGCCCTCGATACGACGACTCATGGTCGCGGCACCGCGTTCAAAATAGGCGGTCAGACTGTCGATCTCGCCGACACCTTCGAGGCTGCCGGTGGCAAACAGCTGCGCCATCGCCAGCGACAGGAGCAGCTTGGCGTGTTCGTCGAGGAACTGCTCCAGCTCGTGGATGTAGGCCGCGACGGTGTCGCGGTGCCCGCGGGCCTTGTCGAGGGTCGCCAGGTTGCGGGCGCTGAAATCGGAAAAGTGGGCGTCGAGGGGCTCGAAAACCGCCTCGCGAAAGAGGGCCGCCTTGGAGTCGAAGTAGCGAAACAGCTGCGCCTCGGTGACATCGGCTTCCCTGGCAATCGCCGCCGTGGTTGCCCCCACGAACCCACTGCGCTTGAACTCGGCCTGGGCGGCCTGAAGCAATCGCGAGCGGATCTCCTCCGGAGAGCGCCGCTTGCGGCGAGCCGGTGTCTTGCCCGCCACCGACGAGGCCGATGACCTTTTTCGTTGTGGCTGTTTCTGCACCTTGTCCAACCCCTCTTGTCGAAACCGGTAACGGGAGCACTTCCGTCTGCCCGAAAAATGCCTCTTGCCAAACCGATAGATAGTAAATACTATCATAAAAATAACGAACCACAAGACACACGAGGGCCAGCCCATGAAACGCCCCATCGACCGCTTCAGGCCCGACCCGGCCAGCGGCCTGCTGCACGCAGAACAGTTCCAGATGGCCTACGCCACCAACGACATCGACCGCGCCTGCGTGCTGTTCCGGCAGCGTTTCGGTATCGGCGAGTTCCGCCGTCTCGAAGGCCCCCTGCCCGCCGGCGGCCACATCCGCGTCGAGCTGGCCTGGGTCGGCGGGATCATGTACGAGCTGTTGACCGCCACCGGGCCGGGCTCCGACCTGTACGTGGGACGGCTGCCCTCAAATGACTTTGCCGTCCGCCACCACCACCTGGGGTTTTTGATCCACAACCAGGAACAGTGGGACGGCCTGATGGCGACGGTAACACGCAACGGCGCCACGCTGCTGTCGAAAAGCCACAACCCCGGTTTCATGCAGAGCTGCTTTGTGGACGCACCGGAGCTGGGCCACTACTTCGAATACATCTTTCCGGAGCCGGCGGGGCTCGCGTTTTTCGAGAGCGTGCCCGGCAACTGACCGGTAAGCGCCGCGCTCACCATACGGAATTCCAACCAACGGATCCCACTTTATGACCCTACCTCTCAAGCCCCACTTGCTCGACTACCTCGGCGACCTGGAAACAGCGGTCGCGGAGCTGGCCAATACCTGGCACCCGGACGACCCGCAATACCGCGCCGACGTCTACCGTCAGACCTTGATGAGCCTGTCGTACAGCTACTTCGCCTATTTCCACGCCACCCCGGAACACCCGGACTGGGCGCCGCTGTGGAACCCGGTGTTCACCCTGCAGCCCAACCCGGACGACATCTACCTGTACAGCCCCCTGCGCGGCGACCTCACCTACCGGGTCAGCGGCAACCGGGGGACCGTCAAGATCCTGAGCTTCACCACCCAGCGCTTCATGTCCGGCATGGTGGACGACATTTCCCAGATCGGCGGCCACAACGAAATTGACGACAGCGACCTGACCGTCGATGCCGACGGCAACTTCGAGGTCATCTTCAGCGCCGAACGGCCGGCGGGTCACAGCGGCGACTGGGCACCGATTCACCCCGAGGCCACCGGCATGATGGTGCGCTTTCGCAGCTACGACTGGGAAAACGAGATCGACCCGCGCATCTCCATCGAATGCCTGGAAGATGTGCCGCCCAAACCGCGCCTCAACCCCGAGGAAATCATCGACCGCATCCGCGAGATGGCGAAATTCCCCGGGCGCAAGACCCACAGCTACTACCGCATGCAGAACGGCGTGAAGGATCGGGTCGGCTTCAACGTGTTCGAGCCGATCCGCATGAAGGGGGCACTGGCCAAGCAGGTCTACTGGCCCGCCTGCTTCCAGCTCGATGACGACGAGGCGCTGATCATCGAGACCGACCTGCCGGACCACCGCCCCTACTGGAACATCCAGCTCAACGACCCCTATTTCAACGCGCTGGAATACGTCTACCGCTTGTCCAGCCTCAACGGCCACACCGCCCAGGTGAGCAGCGACGGTCGTTTCCGCGCGGTGATCGCCCTCGAGGATCCCGGGGTGCCCAATTGGCTGGACCCGGCCGGCTTCCGGGAAGGCGGCATCTACGGCCGCTGGTTCGACTGCGACACCAATCCGACGCCCATTATCAAGCGCGTGCCCCTGGCCGAACTGTGCCAGCACCTGCCCGCCGACACCCCGGTGGTGACGCCCGAGGAGCGGGCCGAGCAGCTGCGTCGGCGCGTGCGTGCGTGCCAGCGGCGCCGGCGCTGGTAATCACCGGCAACCCCGATTATCAAAAACCCGGAGGACAACCCCATGAAACCTGAACTGTTGGATTTCACCGGCCGCGTGGCCATCGTCACCGGCGGCGGCACCGGCATCGGCCTGGCCACGGCACACCAGCTCGCCCGCCTCGGCGCCAGCGTGGTGATCGCCAGCCGCACCGCCGACGAACTGGAGCGGGCGGCCGCCGGCGTGCGCGAGGCCAGCGGCCAGCCCTGCCTGGCGGTGCCCACCGACATCAAGGACGAGGACCAGGTGATCCGTCTGGTGCAGCGCACCGTGGACGAGTTCGGGCGCGTCGACATCCTGATCAACAACGCCGGCGGTACCCGCATGGGCCCGCTGGAAAGCATACCCACGAGAGGCTGGGATTCCATCTACGATCTCAATGTGCGCTCGGCCTACTTCTGTACCCGCGAGGCCGGCAAGCACATGATCGAGCAGGGGAGCGGCGCCATCGTCAACATCTCATCGAACGCCGGCATCAACGGCGTCAAGGGCGGCGCCCACTACTCGTCCGCCAAGGCGGCGCTGCAGATGTTCACCACCGTGTCCGCCGCCGAGTGGGCCCGCCATGGCATTCGCGTCAACTGCGTGGCCGCCGGCATGATCGCCAGCCAGCGCTCAGTGGAAGCCTGGGAGGCGGCGGGCCTCGACCCCGCCACCATGGCCAAGGGCATTCCGTTGAAGCGACCGGGCACACCCGACGAAATGGCCAACATGATCGTCTTCTTCGCCAGCGACGCGGCCTCCTACATCACCGGCCAGACCATCGCCGTCAACGGCGGTCCGGCGCTGGGCGGCATCAACCTTGACTGATACCGGCACCACACCTGCGGGGGTTCGCACGCCATGACCGATCCATACCAACCGCCCGAGCGCTTCGCCACGGCCCTCGACCGGCTCCACGAGCTGGTGGCCGCCGAGGTGGGCAGCAACGATTTCGGTGCACCGGACTACCTCTCCGGCCTGCGCGTGCTGCTGCAATCGATGGACTACGACCCACGCTTTACCGAACGGGGCCGCGAGTACGCCTGGAACACCGTGGTGGGCGTGCTGCGCGGCCGGGCGCAGGCCATCAAATCCATGCAGGACAACCCCGGCTTCGCCCGCCACGCCATCACCGCCCCGGTGGTCATTACCGGCATTCCCCGCACCGGCACCACGGCGCTGCACAAGCTGATGGCGGTCGATCCGCAGTTCCAGGGCGTGCAGACCTGGCTGCTCGATTCGCCCATGCCGCGCCCGCCACGGGAGACCTGGGAGAGCTACCCCGCCTTCCACAAGACCGCCGCCGCCCTCGAGGCGCGCTTCAAGGCGGCACCGGGCAAGCGCGCCGCCCACAACATGGCAGCAGAGGAGGTGGACGAATGCTGCCTGATACTGCGGCAGGGGTTCGTGTCCAACCTGTGGACGGTCGGCTGGTCCGCCGCCACCTACGACGCCTGGTGGCAGTGCCAGAGCGAGGCGCCCGCCTATCGACACTATTACCGCTGCCTGCAACTGATCGGCAGCAACGATCGCGACCAGCGCTGGCTGCTGAAAAACCCCGGCCACATCGACAACCTCGACCTGCTGTTCGCCACCTTCCCCGATGCCCGGGTGATCCAGACCCACCGCGACCCGGCCAAGGCCGTGCCCTCGCTGTGCTCGCTGCTGATGGGGCTGCACCCGGTGGTGGAGGAAGGCCGCTACCAGGAGCGCGCCCACAACATGCTGGCGCGGGAAGTGGCCAAGTGGGCCCGCGCGGTGGAGAAGGCCGAGCCGGTGCGGCAGGCCCATGCGGACCAGGTGCTCGACATCGTCCACGGCGATTTCCACCGCGACCCGATGGCGGTGATCGAGCGCATCTATGGCTTCATCGGCGCCACGCTGACACCGGCGGTCCGCGCCGCCATGCAGCAGCGCATCGCCGACGACCCGGAGCGGCAACACGGCGCACACCGCTACGACGTGGCCGATTTCGGCCTCACCGAAGCAGAGATTCGCGAGCGCTTCGGCGACTACGTGGGGCGATTCGGGCTGGCGCCAAACGCGTAGGGCTCCGCTCGCCACGCCACCACACCTGAACACACGGGAGCAACACCATGAAAGCTGCGGTATACCCCGGAAACGGCCAGCCCATCGTGCTGGAAAACCTGCCCGACCCCGAGCCCGGCCCCGAGGATGTGATCATCCAGGTCCACCGCTGCGGCATCTGCGGTACCGACCTGCACATGACCGAGGGCCACCAGTGGCAGTTCGCCCCCGGCACTGTGCCGGGCCACGAATACTCGGGCGAGGTGATCGCGGTCGGCTCGAAGGTGACGACCCTCAGGCAGGGCGACCTGATCACCGCGCTGCCCTCCACCGGCTGCGGCCACTGCGCGGCCTGCCATCACGGCAACCTGGCCCTGTGCCACAACGCGCCGGGCGTGATGGGTGGCTACGCCGAGAGGATGCGCATACCCGCCAGTGTCGCGGTCAAGTTGCCGAGCACCCTGTCGGCGGCGGACGGGGCGCTGATCGAGCCGCTGGCCGTGGGTCTCTACGGCGTGCGCATGTCGGCCATCCAGCCGGGTGACCGCGTGCTGGTGCTCGGTGCCGGATCAGTGGCGCTCTGTGCGATCTACTGGGCGAAACGGCTCGGCGCAGGGCGCGTGGTGGCCATGTCGCGCTCGGCGCGGCGCAAGGACATGGCCTTGCAGATGGGTGCCGATGGCTTCGTCCAGTACGGCGACAACGAACGCGACGAGGTGGTCGAAGCACTCGGTGGACAGCCGGACATCGTCTTCGAATGCATCGGCTCGCCCGGCTTCCTGATGAAGGGTATCGAGCACGCGCGCACCCTGGGCAAGGTGATGTCGATGGGCTTTTGCACGTCACCCGACCAGGTGGTGCCCGCCGTCGCCGGCTTCAAGGGCGTGTCGCTGCAGTTTCCGGTGGGGTATTCCCTGAAGGATTTCCAGTACGTCGCCGATGTGATGGACAAGGGCTTTATCGACCCGAAGGTGTTGATCAGTTCGGTGGTGTCACTGGATGAGCTGCCGGCCACCTTCGAGACCCTGCGCGGCCCCAACCGCGAAACCAAGGTACAGGTGGCGCCGCTGGTCCGCTGAATAGCGACCGCGCCGCCCCAGAATGAAAACGCCCCGATGCCGGGGCGTTTGTATCAACCCTCGCGCGCCACGTCGTAGCGTGACAGGTAGCGCTCGAAATGGGGCTTGAGGCCCTCGACGCTCAGGCCGTACTGATCCAGCTTGTACTCGTGCTTGCCGAACTTGGTCTGCGGGTTGTCGTCCAGCCACTGCTGCATGGCGGCCTCGACCTCCGGTGTGAAGGCGTCGCCGAGATGGCGGTACAGCGCACGCATGGTGGCGATGGGATCGTTCACCAGGTCGGCGTAGTGGACA
>JBJHAZ010000109.1:0-6758 GCA_050485225.1 Gammaproteobacteria bacterium | reverse complement strand
TCGGCGGAATCGTTCATGTAGCGGATGTCGCTCGCCCACAGTGCGCCGCTTTCGACGATCCCCATGAGGCCGCGAAAGGTGGTGTAGTGGTACAGCGAGCCCTCGGGTTCGTCCGAGTAGAGTTGCCGGGTAATGTCGTTGAGCAGGGTCATGGGCCGGTTGCATCCTCTCCTTGACGGCGGCTGGTTTGTCGATTGTCGCAGCTTTCCTTGCAATATAGGGCGTCGGGTTGCAGCGGGCCAACCACCGAGTGGTGTATCTTGCAGGCAGGGCTGCGGTCGGTGTGATCGCTTTTTCAAGGCAGGAGAGGCAGATATGAAGCGATGGGGGTGGCTGGCACTGTGCCTGGCGCTGGTGGGCTGTTCCGGCACCGGTGTGCCGGAGGGTGTTACCGTGGTGGGGGATTTCGAGGTGTCCCGCTACCTCGGGCGCTGGTACGAGATCGACCGCCTCGACCATCGCTTCGAACGCGGCCTGACCCATGTGACCGCCGACTACAGCCTGCGGGATGACGGCACCCTGCGGGTGATCAACCGCGGCTACGACCCGGCAAAGGGTGAATGGCAGCAGGCCGAAGGGCGTGCGCGTTTTGTCGAGGATGCGGAGGTCGGGCGCCTTAAGGTATCCTTTTTCGGACCTTTTTACGGCGGCTACAACATCATCGCCCTGGATCACGAGGACTATCGCTGGTCGCTGGTCAGTGGTCCGACGCGCGATTACCTGTGGATCCTGTCCCGCGACCCGGAACTGGATCCGGCGGTGCGCCGCCAACTGTTGGACAAGGCCCGGTCACTGGGGTTTGCCACCGATGAGCTGATTGCGGTGGAACAGCGTGACCGGCCCCAATGATTTCAGAGGTGTCATGACCCATTCAGGAACAGCTGCCGGCAGGGCGGCGTGGACCGTCGGTTTGCTGGCCGGCCTGATGCTGGCGCTGCCGGCACTGGCCGTGGATACCCACTGGCTAAGAGACGTTGCCGAGCAGCGTACCGCCGAGTACGTGCGCATCGACACCACCAATCCGCCCGGCGATACCCACGCTGCGGTGCGCTTTTTCGCCGATATCTTTCTCAAGGAGGGGATCAGTTTCGAGACGGTCGAAACGGCGCCGGGTGTGGAGAGCATCTGGGCGCGGCTGCCGGCCGCAGGCCACAGCCGTCGCAACCCGGCCCTGTTGCTGCTGCACCCACTGGATACCCCGCCGGCGCAACCGGAGCAGTGGGAGCGTGCGCCCCTGTCGGGCGAGATGACCGAGGACCGGATTCACGGCCGCGGGGCGCTGGGCAACAAGGCGCTCGGCATCATCCATCTGCAGGCGTTCCTGGGGCTGCACCGCTCCGGCTTGCCGCTCAATCGCGATGTGGTGTTCATGGCCACCGCCGACCACCGCAGCGGTGGCGAAAAGGGGCTTGGCTGGCTGGTGCGGCACGTCCCCGATGCCTTTCGCGATGTCGGTTTCGTGCTGGCCGCGGGTGGTCACGGCGTTCGCTCCGGCAATCGCACGGTGTTCCATGTGGAAGTTGGCCACAAGGCGCCTTTGTGGCTGCGGCTCACGAGCCGGGCGGAGGACAGCGACGATGCCTCAGCCGTCGAGCGACTGCTCGATGCGCTCCAGGACATCCGCGGCTGGACCTTCCCAGTTGAGGTGACGCCCCCCGTGGCGGCTTATTTTGCTGCGTTGGCGCCCCTGCAGTCCGGCGTCTGGGAGGAGGGCTTCGCCGATATCGTTACCGCCGTGCAGGACGAGAGCTTCCTCGCCAACCTGAGCGCGACCTACCCCGAGTACTACGATCTATTGCGCAATACCTGCACCATCGCGGCGATCCATGTGGGTCATGGCTCGGCCGCGACACCGGCCCGGGCGGAGGCCCGCGTGGAGTGCAGTCTGCTGATGCACCAGAATCCCCGCCAGGTGGTGGCCGCCCTCAGCGCCGCCGTGGCCGATCACGATGTGCGGATCGACACGCTGCTGTCGCACCCCTCCGATGCCTCGGCCACGGCCACGCCGGTCTACCGGGCGCTCAGTCAGGCGCTCGAGGAGAGCGCCGCCAACCGCCATGTGGTGCCGGCCATCGGCACCGGCGTGAGTGACAACCACTTCCTGCGCGAGCAGGGCATTGCCGTATACGGCATTACTCCGGTGGCGGCCACCAGCGCAGAGCTGACCGGTATCACCGGCGCCGATGAGAGCGTCCGCCGCCTCGAGCTGCGGCGCGGTACCCTGCTGATGTACGAGTTGCTGGAAGCCCTGGTCCACGACTGAACCGAACCCAACGAGGAGCACGCTGCAATGTCCGGGAATTCTGCGAAATCACTGGGAGACAGGGGTTCACAGCTGACGGTGCGCAACGCGCGCCACAGCGATGTACCCCAGATCGTCGCCCTGTCCGGCAAGGTCTATGAACCCGAGGGCATGCTCGCGTGCTCGAGCGGCTCGGTCCACGGGCAGATCAACAACTTCCCGGACGGCCAGTTCGTGGTGTGTCTCGACGACCGCGTCATCGGCTACTGCGCCACCTTCCGCATTCGCGGCGAGATCTGCCTCGAACCCCACACCTGGGAGAGCATCACCGGCAACGGCTACGCGTCCCGCCACGACCCCCAGGGCGACTGGCTGTATGGCATGGAAGTCTATGTGGACCCGGATTACCGCGGTTATCGCATCGGTCAGCGGCTCTACAACGCCCGCAAGCGTCTCTGCCAGGACCTGGGGCTGCGCGGCATTGTCTTCGCCGGACGGCTGCCCTCCCTCGCACGGCGCATCGGCCGCCTCGGCTCGGTCGAGGAGTACGTGGATCAGATCGTCGAGAAGAAGCGACGCGACCCGGTGCTGTCCTTCCAGCTGCGCAACGGCTTCGAAGTCATCGGCGTCATTGCGGGCTACCTGCCCAGCGACCGCGCCTCGCTCGGTTACGGTGTGCATCTGGTATGGCGCAACCCGCGCGTTTCCGACGAGGAGTTCACCGACCGCCGCAAGAACTATGGCATCCGTCCGCCCGATACCGTGCGCGTGGGAGCGGTGCAGTACATGCAGCGCAAGGTGGGTTCCTTCGAGGAGTTCGTCCAGTACGTGGAATATTTCGTCGATGTGGTGGCGGATTACAAGGGCGATTTCGTGGTGTTCCCCGAGCTGTTCACCCTGCAGCTGCTGTCGCTCGAGGACCGCGAACTCAGCCACGCGGAGGCCATCGAGGCGCTCACCGAGTACACGCCGCGCTTCAAGGACGCCATGCGCGACATGGCGCTGCGCTACAACGTCAACATCATTGCCGGCTCCCACCCGACCCGGGTGGAGGGTGGTCGGGTGGAGAACATCGCCTACATCTTCCTGCGCGATGGCCAGATCCACGCCCAGCCCAAGATCCACCCTACGCCCAACGAGGTGTACTGGTGGAACCTCGAGGGCGGCGACACCCTCAACGTGATCGAGACCGACTGTGGCCCCATCGGCGTGCTGATCTGCTACGACTCGGAGTTTCCCGAGCTGGCCCGGCACCTGGCGGACCAGGGCGCGCAGATCATCTTTGTGCCCTTCTGCACCGACGAGCGCCAGAGCTATCTGCGGGTGCGCTACTGTTGTCAGGCGCGCGCAGTGGAAAACCAGCTCTATGTGGTCATGTCCGGCAACGTGGGCAACCTGCCCAATGTGGCCAACATGGACATCCAGTACGCCCAGAGTTGCGTGCTGACGCCGTGCGACTTCCCCTTCGCCCGCGATGGCATCGCGGCCGATACCACGCCCAATGTGGAAATGGTGGCCTTCGCCGACCTGCGGCCGGAAACCCTGCTGATGGCGCGCAACAGCGGTACGGTACAGAACCTCAAGGATCGTCGTCACGACCTCTATTCGGTGCGGTGGCGCGAGAAGCGGGGAAACAAACCGGTATAGCGGATGCCGGCTTGCGGAAGGTCTGGCCCTGTAGCTACGCCAGTCGTTCCCCGGCTGTTGCAGCGGAAAGTCGGGGTGGGGCCGTGATCACCTGGTTGCGGCCCAGGTGTTTCGCCTCGTACAGCGCGCCATCGGCACGGTTGACCAGCGAGTCCAGGTCTTCGCCGTCCAGCCACTCGGCCACACCGATGCTGAGGGTCAGCGAGATATCTTCGCGCCCGAAGCGAACCGGCTGGCTGGCTATGGTCTGTCGCAGGACTTCGGCGCGTTGCAGGGCATCGTCGAGGGGGCAACCCTCCATGAGTACGAGGAATTCCTCCCCACCCCACCGACACAGGGCATCGCTTTCGCGACACGCCGACCGCAACCGCTTCGCGGTTGCCTCCAGTGCGGTGTCGCCGCCTGCGTGGCCGAACTGATCGTTAATCTGCTTGAAATGATCGAGATCGATCAGCAATAGGGCGAGGGGCTGCCGACGCCGGCGTGCCAGGCGCACGGCGTGATCGAAAAGCGCTTCAAAGGCCTGTCGGTTGGTGGCGCCGGTGAGCTTGTCGGTGGTGGCCATTTCCACGAGCCGGCGCTGATAGCGGCCCAGGGTGCCCCAGGCGACCAGCAGCACCACCAGTGAGATGACCAGCGATACCAGGATATTGACGATCAGCGTGTTGAAGATGCGGGCTTCGTCACGATCACCATGCTGCTCCACCACCAGAAACCAGTCGAACTCCGGTACCAGGCGGCTGTTGAGATACACATCTCCCTTGTCGGGATGGCGGTAGGTGAGATTGGCGCTGGGGTTGGCCAGAATCTGGGTGACGTGGTTGGCGAGACCGGGACGTTCCCGCAGGTGGCTCGCATCGTCGAGTTTCTGCCCGTGCAGAGTCACCTTGCCAAGGCGGTCGACAAAGTAGATCTGACGGTTGTAGCGCTCCTGGTAGGTCTGGATAAGGTGCGCCACCGAGGCCACCGACAGGCCGACACCGGTGGCGCCGATATAGTTGCCCTGGTAATCGTAGACCCGATAGTTGACGAAAATACTGACGCGGTTTCTGTCAGCGGTATCGTGGTCGACGTTGATTTCGTAGGGTTGACGCATTTCACGGACCCGAAAATACCAGTTATCGGCTGGGTCGTTCTTGTCCAGGGTCTTCAGCAGTCCGGAGGGATGGTAATAACGGTGGGTCTCTTCCGAGACGAAGAACGCGGTAATGGTGTCGTACTTGCTCTGTATCTCGGCCAGGTAGTGGCTGATACGACTCGGGTTGTCCTCGCCATCGATCACCCAGTCGCGCACAAAGGTGTCGCTGGCCATCACCGAGGAAATCAGTACAGGGCGCAGCAGGTCGCGCTGGATTTCGGAATAGATGTTGTCGCTGGTCAGCGGCAGGGTCTCATCCGAGATGTGACGCGACAGCGAGTCCTTCGCCACCAGGTAGCTGATCAGCGATGTGGCCAGGAATCCGGCCAACAGCAGTCCGCACAGGGTGACCAGGAAGTAGGTTTTTCGTTCAAGCATGCTGGGCTGCCGGGCGAGGAAAGTGTCAGGACAAGCGGGTCTTGAAGTCCTCGTAGCCGAAGTTGCGGATCACCTGCAATTCGTCACTGCGTGAGTCCCACAGCGCTATCGAGGGCAGCCGGATGCCATTGAAGGTGGTGGTCTTCACCATGGTGTAGTGAGCCATATCATCGAACATCAGTCGTTGACCTACTTCAAGCGGTTTGTCAAAGCTGTAGTCGCCGATCACGTCGCCCGCCAGGCAGGTCATGCCACCCAGGCGATAGAGATGGGGCTTGTCACCGCTTGCCCCGGCGCCGAATACCTCGGCCCGATAGGGCATCTCCAGCGTATCGGGCATGTGGCAGGTGGCGGACGTGTCGAGGATCGCCTGATCCATGCCGTTCCAGGTCAGGTCCAGTACTTCGGCCACCAGCACGCCGGTGTGGATCGCCACCGCCTCGCCGGGTTCCAGGTACACCTGTACCCCGTAGCGGTCGCTGAAGCGCCGAATGGTGGCGATCAGCTCATCCACTTGATAATCCGGGCGGGAAATGTGATGACCGCCGCCGAAGTTGATCCACTCCATCTGCGCCAGCAGGTGGCCGAACTTCTCCTCCACCGCCGCCAGCGTGCGGGTCAGCGGCGGTAGGTCCTGTTCGCACAGGGTGTGGAAGTGCAGTCCGCTGATGCCCTCGAGCGACTGGCCCTCGAACCGGGACAGCGGGATGCCGAGGCGGGAGCAGGGTGCGCACGGGTCGTAGATGGGGACGGTGCCCTCGGAGTGCTCGGGGTTGATGCGCAAGCCGAACTGCAGCTCGGGACGGGCTTCGCGCGCCTGTTGCAGCAGCGGCTGGAAGCGCTGCCACTGGCTGAAGGAGTTGAACACCACATGGTGGGCAAAATCGAGAATCTCGCGCAGGTCCGGCTCGCTGTAGGCGGCAGAAAACACGTGCACCTCGCCGCCGTACTCCTCGTGCCCCAGCCTGGCTTCGTGCAGGCCGCTGGCGCAGGTGCCGGACAGGTACTGGGCCGCCAGCGGGCCGAGCTTCCACAGCGAGAAGGCCTTCAGGGCCGCGAGCACCTTGGCCCCGCTCTCCGCCTGCACGCGATGCAGTACCTGCAGGTTCTTCTCCACCGCCGCGACGTCGACGACGAAGCAGGGTGAGGGTACGCGAGCCGGGTCGAATCGGGTGAAACTGAGGCTTTTCAAGGGGCGTTACTCTGGTGAGCTGGCGGTTGGGCGGGCGGGGTCACAGTATTCGGCAGGGGTGATATTGTCCACGGACAACGGTTGTGGCACAACAGTGGCTGCATGACAGTTGAGTGAAGTGAAGTGAAGTGAAGTGGAGCGGATGTGTCCCCATGCAAGCC
>JBJHAZ010000108.1:0-6776 GCA_050485225.1 Gammaproteobacteria bacterium | reverse complement strand
CGATGCTGGAATGGGTGCTGGACACGTACTACCCGGACTGCGCCGATCGCAATGTCAGTGAATACGCCCTGATGGTGGTGGGCGCCCATGAAAGCGCCATCATTCCGGTGATGGAAAAACTGCTGGCAGATCACGGTGACGTGAAGGTCTTCAGCCTGCCGATCATCGGCGAGGTACCGCGCGTGGAGCTGGGCGTGAAAGGTCCGCAGCTGAGCGCCAAACAGGCCTTTGCGGACATGAAGCAGCAACTGCAGGCACTTTCCTTGCAGTGGGAGCGCTGCGAGCGCAGCGATGAGGAGTGATCGAACGGCGAGCGTCAGCGACGGCGGCGTCCGCTCTGGCCGACTGAACCCGGCGGCAGCCCGCTCGCTCGTGCCATCACCGGCCCACCTGCCAACCCGTCAGACAATCTGCAGCACACTGCGGTGGATGAACAGCACGAGGTCCGCGTGCCCCCGCGCGCCCATCTTGGCGTAGATTTTTTTGGAGTAGGTGCGTGCCGACTCCACCGTCAGATTCAGCGCTGCTGCGGCTTCGGCAATACTCATCCCCCGCCCCAGCGCGAGCGCCAGTCGGGCCTCGCTCGGCAACAGGCCGAAGAGCTGCGTCAGCTGCTCACAGCGGTCCGCTGACAGGGAGTGATCGCCGTGCACATAGGCCACCACCGCCGGCGCGGACTGGGCCGAAACCGCACCGCCGCCGGCGGGCACCAGCAGCAGATCGAACCAGGGTTCGCGGCTGACTACGATGGCGCGCGGCCTGGCACCGGTGGCTTCCGCCAGCGCCCGGACCGCGTCGAGAATGAGACGCCGAGTGGTCGCGCAACGCGCGCTGAGCACCCCCCGGGCATCCCGGCTCAGAACTCCCGACGTCTCCAGGATATGCCGTCCATGGTCGTTGGCGTCCAGCACATGGCCGGCAGCGTCCAGAGTGATCCATCCATAGCTGAGACGCTGGATGGCGTTTTCCGCGAGCGTGGCGCAGGTTCGCTCCCGTTCCAGAGCCATATGACCGTGCAGGACGGCGCGCAAGTAGGGGACGAGTCGACCCAGCACCTCGTCAACCCTGGCATCGAACTCCCCCTGCGCGCGCGTGGCGGTCAGCCAGGCGCTCACCCCGCCCGCCTCCTGCACCCTAAGCATTCTTCCCCAGTTCATACCGCTGGGAATCATGATCGCTCTCAGGTAAGCCTCGTGGCCGGGATCATCCCGACACAGCAGCTCATCGAGGGTATAGACGCGACCCTCGATCATGTCGTGATAGGGCGTGGGATCGTCCTTGTAAAAACGGTCGCGATAGAGTTGCTGAATGGCGGGCGGACACCGGCTGCCGGAGTAGAGATGGAACACGGTGTTGACGGCCAACCCCGGCGGACGAAACACCAGGCTGGCATAGTCGGCGCCGGTATGCTCCCGAAACCTGTCGAGAAAGGTGGACCACAGCGGACTCTCGAAGCTGCCCGCCATGAGCGCCAGCAACAGGTCATCGTCGGCAACGGTATTCATCGGGCGGCTTCGCCCCCTTCCGGATCCCGGCTCAGGATCGTACCAGCCCCCGGGGCTGCACCACACCCAGATCGACATGGGTGACCACACCGGGCGGGGCATCGCACACTGCCGGCAGCGCGGTGGCTCCCACCAGGCCAGTCCAGGGCAGCCCGAGGAACGGGCGCTTGCCGTCGGCGTCGGGAAGGCTCATCAGCCTCACCTCCAGTGGCGGATCCCCCTGAATCACCACCTGATAGCGACTGTCGGTATCCCACTTGGGCTCGACGTGCTCGCCCATCGTCCAGTAGAAGTGGTAGCTGATCAGCGGCGCGCCGTTCACCCAGGCTGTCCACTCATAGTGCTGACCGGCAACGGTGCCCCTCTTGATCACACCGCCGCCACTGCGCCCCTCCCCGAGGGTGTAGGGAATGTCGCGGGTGGCCCTGGCCACATCAAATTGACTGGTCACCTTTTCGATCTCCACACCCAGGCCGTCCGCAATCATGGCCATGGACTGGTAGAAAAAACGCCAGGTATCGGGCGCGCGGCGCGGCTTCGCCAGCAGCTCCTCCGGGTCGGCGCCGAACCCCATCATCTCGGTATAGACCATCGGATTCTTGTCTTTATCGATGAATTCGGTGACTTCGATGCGATCGATCCGGTTCATCAGGCGCGCCAGAGTCAGCGGCAGGATATCGCCGGAAAAACCCGGGTGGATACCGCAGCCATGATAGGACACACCACCTTCGCGGCAGGCTGCCTCGATCTGCTCCAGCTGCTCCGAAAAATGCTTGTTTGGCACAAAGGGTCCGGCTGGGGACACAACGTTCTTGCCGGAGCGCAACAGGCGACAGAGGACTTCCACATCGGTGATTATGGGTGCGAAGTGCACACAGTCGGCGTCCAGGGCGAGGATGCTGTCGATATCGTCGGTAGCGGCCACGCCGGTTGCCGGCAGGCCGGCCAGCTCTCCCGCATCCTTGCCTACCTTGTCGGGATTGGTGACCAGCACCCCCACCAGCTCGAACACCGGATTCTCGATAAAGTGCCGCAGCGCGGTCTTGCCAACCACGCCGGTACACCACTGGATAACGCGATAGGTTTTATGACTCATGGGGTTCCTCTCTTATCGGACTTTATGGAGTGTTATCCGGATGGCGTGTGATCCGGGATCACAGGACGGCACGCACCTGGCCACCATCGACACGATAGTTTGAGCCGGTCACGAACCCCTGCAGCGGGCTGGCAAGCATGCAGGCAACCATGGCCACTTCATCCGGAGTGCCCAGTCGACCGACGGGCGGCAGATCGAAGACCTTTTCGTCGGCCAGCCGCCGGGTGATGTCCTCGATGGACATGTCGGGATCGTTGTAGCGGCTGCGCCCAAAACGGATCAGCCCATCCACCATGATGATGCCCGGGGTGATGGTATTGACGGTCACGCCCACCCCTTTCAGCGATCCGGCGAGGCTGACGGTGAAGTTGTTCAGCGCCGCCTTGGCCGCCGAGTAGTCGGTGCCCAGGTTGTTGGGCTGTAGCGCGACGGCACTGGATACCTGCACCACCCGCCCGAACCGGGCCGCGACCATGTCCGGCACGACCAGCCGCACCATGCGCACGGAGCCCATCATGTTGGCCTGGTAGTTGGAAATCCAGTCGGGAATGTCGATGTCCAGGGGTGGCCGCGACGTGTTGCCCGTCGAGCTGCCCCCGGCGTTGTTGATGAGAATCTCCACGTTGCCCGCCAACGCCTGACGCGCTTCAGCGAGCACCCGGGCTGCGCCGTCGTCGGTGCCGAGATCGCCAATGGCCACCCCTGCGGCGCCTATGTCCGCCGCCACCTTCTCGGCACGCTCGCGGTTCCGGCCATGCACCACCACGGCTGCGCCTTCGCGGACCAGCATGCGGGCAATCGCCTCGCCAATGCCGCTGCTGCTACCGGTGACCAGAGCGCGCCGACCCTTGAGTTGCAGATCCATACTGTGCCTCCTGTTCGTTATTCTCGATTGCTGACACCGGCACACCGCTGGGCGTGCCATCACGCCGGACCAATCCGTCGTGACCTGACCCAAGGTGTCATATCGGAGGCGCGCCGCACATTCCCATTTGGGGATATCCACGCGACACTGCCGGGCGGGGCTGGCACCCACCCCCACAGCATGAGCAGGGTACACCGTTCGACGCAGTGCCTGTGGCGAGCCGGAGGGGGCCGGCCCGCCACAGGCGGTGGCCCCTACACCAACTGCATCAACGCCTCACGGGAGAAGGCCTCGGGCTCTTCGCCGGCGCGGATCTTCTGCGGCCACTCGGGGTCGGCGATCAGGGCGCGGCCCACGGCCACCATGTCGAACTCACCCGCGGCCAGGCGCTCGGCCGCCTCGTAGTAGTTTTTCTCGACCTTGGCACCGCCGATGCTGAGGGAGTTGAACAGGTCATCGGATAGCCCCACCCCACCGACCGCCATGGACTGCTTGCCACTGAGCTGTTTCGCCCAGGCGGCCAGCGGCAGCGGTGAGCCGTCGAAGGCCGGCTTGCTGAAATAGAGAGTGCTGGCGTCGAACATGTCGACACCGGCGTCGGCGAGCGCGCGCATCAGCACACCCAACTCCTCCGGCGTCTCGGCGATACGGGCGTCGAAATCCTGCTGCTTCCACTGGGCAAAGCGGAACAGGATCGGCATGTCCGGGCCCACCGCCTCGCGAATCGCCTGCACCACTTCCACCGCAAAGGTGGCGCGCCCGGCCATGTCGCCACCGTAGCGATCGGTGCGCCGGTTGGTTTCCGGCCAGAGGAAGCTGTCGATCAGGTAGCCGCTGGCACCGTGGATGGCAATGCCGTCGAACCCGATCTCCTGCGCCACCTTGGCACTGCGCGCATAGGCGGCCACCACCTCGGCAATGTCCGCTTCGGTCATCTCACGGTGCGCCTTTTTGTAGGCCACCATGTGCTCGGGATGGGCATTGGTGCGCCGGTCGGTCGGTCCCCAGAAGCCCGACGGGCTGATGGTTTCGGCCTCGGGGCAAGGGCCGGTGCCGGGCACACGAAACGGGCCCTGATGCCACAGTTGCGGGAAGATGAAGCCACCACCCTTGTGCACCTCCGCCACCACCTTGCGCCAGGCGGCAATGGGCTCGTCGCCGAACAGCACCGGCACCGTCGCCCCGGAGCCACTGCCCTCGCCGATGGAGGCCGGGTGGTCGATGCCCACCCCCTCGGTCACCAGCAGCGCGGTGCCGCCTTCGGCACGGCGACGGTAATAGGCCGCCACCAGATCGTTGGGCTTGTGACCGGGGCAGAAACTGCGGGTCATGGGCGCCATGGCGAGGCGGTTGGGCAGGGTCAGGCCGTTGATACGGAGCGGCTGGAACAGGGCGTCGAGCGATTGTTGGTCAGACATGGCTGGTTGACTCCTCGGTCATGATCATGGAATGGCGATCGGGAAACAGGCATTCCGCGGGTTTCAGGGCTGACTGGGAGTGTACCAGCAGGGGAAGGCCGATCCACAGCCGCACCCACGGCAGTGCCATCCAGGCAACAGTATCCTCGACAAGCGCAGTCGCTTTGACGCTGCAGAGCCGGTATCCTTCGGGACTGTCCAGAACGATACGAAGACCATGACCGAACTCGACCTGAACCCCGGCGGGCAACCCTTCGAAGCCGCGCCGGACGCCCCCGACTGGTTCCTCGACAACCTGCGCCAGCCCGGCGTGTCGCGCCATGCCAACGCCAACGGTCGCCGCGTCCACTTCCTGAGCTGGAACTGGGAGCGGGAAGACCTCCCCACGCTGTTACTGGTACACGGCTTCAGCGGCCATGCCCACTGGTGGAGCTTCCTGGCCCCATTTTTCACCGAGCACTACCGGGTGGCGGCCATCGACCTGCCGGGCATGGGTGACAGCGACCCACTGCCCGAATACAGCGACGAATGCTTTGCGCGGGGCATTCTCGGCGTGGTGGAGGACTACCAGCTCACCAGACCGACGGTCGTCGGCCACAGCTTTGGCGGGGTGCAGTCCATCCGCGCCATGGCGCTGGCGCCCGAAGCCTTCGGCCACGGTATCGTGGTGGATTCTCTGGTGCGCTTCCCGCCGGAAGAACCGCCTCGGGTGATCGATGGCAAGCCCGTCCACCAGCTGCGCGCCGATCAGGCCGAGTGCATGGCGCGGTTTCGCATTTCGCCGCCACAACCGGATCAGATCGACGCCGTGGTCGACTACATTGCCTACCACTCCTGCACGGGTGATGAGCGGGGCTGGCACTGGAAATTCGACTCGCGGCTGCGCAATTTCGGCGAGATCAACGACCCGGCGCTGCTGTCGCAGGTCACCACCCCGGTGGACTGCATCTACGGCGCCCTCAGCATGTTCACGCCCGGCGGGCGCCCACAACAGATCATCGAGAGCTTCCCCAACGGCGGCGAGCTGGTCATGATTCCCGACGGTCATCACCACCTGATGGTCGACCACCCCCTCGAGCTGGTCGCCGCCCTGCGGCAGCTGCTGGACAAGCAATCGGGCTAGACCGCACGGGTCGAGCTGCCGGAGCCGAGCTGCCGGAGTAAAGCCGTCAGCGCGGGCAGACACCGCGGTGCACGTGCACCTCGTCGCCGCGCACCGGACCCAACCACAGATCACCGGCGACCGCGAGGGCCACGGTACCCATCTGCAGGTCGAAGTCGCGCGTACAGTCCACCTCGAAACCCTCGGCGTCGATCACGGCTACGCCTGTGGGCACGGAATGTTCACAGGGCCCCGCGGCCATCACACAGGCCACCACCTGCTCGGGGGTGCCGCGCAGGCCGGCCGCCAGCACTTCGCCCTGCGGCCCCCAGCGCAGGTTGTCGGGCAGGAAGGGCAGCGGCAATGTCTGCCGGCTTGCGGCGTCCGCCACCGAGAAACGAATCACCTCGCCCGCGGCCCAGGAAGCCACATACAGCTCGCTGCCATCATCGCTCACCAGCAGACCGTTGACGGCAAAGATGCGACTGCCGGGGACGGCGCCCCAACCGACCCCAGAGGACCAGACCAGCACCTCGCCGAGCCAACGCGCCTCATCGCCCTCCGGCTCGAGCAGTTGCCCCATGTTGGTCACGAAGACCCGTCCATCCGGCGTCGCCGCCACCGCATTGCCCACCGCGCCCTCGGGCAGCATCAGGCAGTCGCGCCAGGCCAGCTCGGGCCCGGCCGCCGTTTCCCGCACGTCGTAGATTTCCACGGACTCGCGCGGCCCGTGGTGCACCACCAGCAGGGTTTCCCGACCATCGAAGGACTGCACCGCAATGCCGTGGGG
>JBJHAZ010000107.1:0-6810 GCA_050485225.1 Gammaproteobacteria bacterium | reverse complement strand
GGCGTTGTTGGGGCTGGCCTATGCGCTGTGGTATGGCCAGTCGTTGATGGGCCATCAGTTGCCCCATCAACTGGAACTGGAACCGTTGCTGCTGAAGGGTCGGGTCGTCGGCCCGGTGGAGGTGGGCGAGCAGCGTATCCGCTTCGATGTGGATGTGATCGCGACACAGGTTCTGCGCAGCGGTGATCCGGTGCGGCTGGAGCGTGTGCGCCTCAGCCACTACCGCCCCCGCACACCCTCCGCCGGATCGCCCTGGCTTGCTCCGGCTGAGGGCGAAGAGTGGACCTGGGTGGTTCGTCTGCGCCGTCCGCGGGGGTTTGCCAACCCCGGTGGTTTCGACTTTCAGGCGAGCCTGCTGCGCGATGGCTTTTCCTCCACCGGTTACATCAGCGACTACGCCTATCGGCACGACGACACTGTCAACCGGCCACGTATCCCGGCACGACCTGCGGTACGGCCCGCCCTGCTGGAGCGGGTGCACGGGCAGCTCGGAGAGGCGAGTGCGGCACTGGCCTCGGCCCTGCTGCTGGGCGACCGGTCCGGCTTCAGTCCCGAGCAGTGGCAGCTCTTCCGGAATACGGGCACCGTTCACCTGGTAGTGATATCCGGCCTGCATATCGGCATGTTTGCCGCCATCGGTTTTGCCGTCGGCATGTTGATGGGACGTCTCATGGCCATGGGTGGGGTTTCCTGGCCGGCCCAGTGGCTGGGTGCTGTCTGTGCGCTCGGGTTCGCCCTGGCCTATGCCGCCCTGGCCGGGTTTTCCCTGCCGACGCAGCGCGCCGTCGTGATGGTCGGGTTCGGGCTGGCGATGCTGCTGTTGCGCAGGCGGGTGTCGCCCTGGAGCGCCTATTGCACCGCCGTGGCAGCCGTGTTGCTGGTGAACCCCCTGGCCGTCACCGGAGCGGGTTTCTGGCTGTCGTTCATGGCGGTCGGTGCCCTGGTGCTGGCGTTGCAGGGGCGCCGTCCCGGTTACCTGGGGGGACTGCTGCTCACTCAGGTGGCCGTGACAGTAGGGCTGTTCCCATGGCTGATGTTCTGGTTGGGTGAAGTGCCGCTGCTGGCGTCGCTGGTGAACCTGTTGGCGGTGCCCTGGGTGGGTTTGGTGGTGTTGCCGCTGGGGTTCGCGACCCTGATGCTGTCCCTGATGACCGCCTCGTCGGCCGCGTGGCTCTGGCTCCCGCTCGAGTGGAGTCTGACCATCCTCATGACGGGAATAGAGACGTCTGAAGTTTATTTGGGCGGCCAGGTGTCGACGCACTATGACAGCGTGCCCCTGTGGCTCTGGCTGGCCTCCTGGGCGGGGGTTGCGCTGTTGCTGGCACCCTGGCCATTGCGCATACGGTGGCTTGGCCTGATCCCGCTGGTGGGTCTGGTGATGGCGCGTGACCCCGACCCTCCGGTAATGCGCCTGGTGGTGCTGGATGTAGGGCAGGGTCTGTCCGTCGTCGTGCAGGTGGAGCAGGGGGTACTGGTCTACGACACGGGGCCGGAGTTCAGCCCTGACTTCAGCGCGGGCGCGGCCCTGGTGGCGCCGGCGTTGCGTCACTTCGGTATCAGGGCGGTGGACACGCTGGTGGTCAGCCATCGTCATCTGGATCATGCCGGGGGTGTGAGGGGCCTGCTGGAGAAGGTGCCCGTAGCGCAAGTGATCGCTGGAGAGCCGGATCATCTCGACATCGGCCAGGCCGTAACGAGCTGCACCTCCGGTGGCGGCTGGCGATGGGGCGAGGTCGAGTTCGTGATGCTCCATGCCGGTGACCGGCTGGTCAATGCCAGCTCGAACGACAACTCCTGTGTGGTGCTGGTGCGTTACCGCGATATCACGGTAATGCTCAGCGGTGACATTGAACGCGCGGCCGAAGCAGCCTTGCTGGCATCCGGTGACCTGCCTGTCGACATCACATTGCTGCAGGCGCCACACCACGGCAGCAATACCTCCTCGACCGCACCTCTCCTGCAGCATCTGAATCCCGAGATCGTCGTGTTTCCACGCGGCTACAGGAATCGTTTCGGCCACCCCCATCCCGACGTGGTCGACCGGGTGGAGCGGATCGGCAGCCGCCAGTACGACACCGCAGAGCAGGGTGCGATCGTGGTCGAGTGGTACAGCGATGGCCGGGTGGAGGTGATCTGCTGGCGCCATCGTCTGCGCGGTTACTGGGTCGACCGGGTGGGTTGCTGACCCCGGATTCGGGCCTTTGGCAGGCTGCCGGCAGCGGCGGCGGCTGTGCTAAAGTACGCCGATCCAGAATAATGCTGCGCTTTCACATCAGGGGAGAACGGGACGTGTACGAATTGTTGCTGGCGGGAGGCTGGCTGATGTTGCCCATCCTGGGGTGCTCGGTGGCCGTGGTGACCATCGCCATTGAGCGCTCGCTTGCGCTGCGACCGGCACGGGTGGTGCCGTCGGAGGTGCTGGGCAGGGTCTGGCACGGGGTGCGCACCGGTGATTTCAATCGCGACCGTCTCAATGAACTTCGGGATTCGTCGCCCCTGGGCCGCATTCTGGCGGCGGGCCTCAACAATGCCGGCCACGGCCGCGAGGTGATGAAGGACAGCATCGAGGAAGCGGCGACCCAGGTGGTCCACGAGCTGGAGCGCTATCTGGCGCCACTCGGTACCATCGCGGCGGTGGCACCTCTGCTGGGACTGCTGGGCACGGTGATCGGCATGATCAAGGTGTTCAGCGCCATCATGCTGCAGGGAACCGGCAACGCCATGGTGCTCGCTGGTGGGATTTCCGAAGCCCTGATGACCACCGCGGCGGGCTTGACGGTGGCCATTCCCGCCATGGTGCTGCACCGCTACTTCGAGCGCCGGGTGGACTCGCTGGTGGTTGATATGGAAGACCAGGCCGTTCGGCTGGTGGATGCGGTTCACGGCAGCCGGGTCATCGCCGGCACACGGGACGCGGCGTGAACTTCCGGCGCGCGCGTCGTCGCGGTGAAAGCGGCGTCAATCTGACGCCACTGATTGATGTGGTGTTCCTGCTGCTGATTTTTTTCATGGTCTCCACCACCTTCACCCGGGAGACGCACCTGGCGATCGAGCTGCCCGAGGCGGACGGTCGCGCCGGCGAGCCGCCTGCGGAAGCGATCGAGATTGTGGTGGGGCGCGATGGCCGATACGCCATCAACGGTATCCTGGTGCCGGAAGGTCAGTTGCAACTGCTGCGCGGTGCCCTGCTGGACGAGGCCGGTGATCGCCGCGATATTCCCGTGGCCATTACCGCGGACGCCAACGCGTCCCATCAATCGGTGGTGCAGGCCATGGATGTGGCCGGTCAGCTCGGCTTCGCCCATTTGCGCATATCGACCCGGGAGCCGGGAAACGAGTAGTGGCCCTGCAGGCTGGAACGCAGGTGCTGTTCAGTTCATTGATGCCGGTGCGCTGCGGCGCTATCGCCTCTTGGTAACCTATGTCCCATAAAGATTCCCGTTCCAATCCGTCGTCGCGGGGCGACCTGGCGCTCTATGGACGGTTGCTGGCCTACATCAAGCCCTATATCGCCATGTTTCTGGTCAGCATCTTTGGCTGGGCACTGCACTCGGCCATGCAGGTGGCCGCCGCCGACATCCTGCAGTTCGTGGTGGATACCGTGCAGCTCATCGGCAGCGGTGCGACGGACGTGGGCAATGTGGCCGACAAGGGGCTGACGGCGGGCATAGCCCACCGCCTCGCCGGCGACGATCTGCTCGCCATGAGCCGTACCCTGATTCCCGCGCTGTTGTTCGCCATCGTGTTCCTGCGCGGCATCGGTTTTTTCATCGGCAGCTACGCCATGACCTATGTAGGGCGCGGTGTGGTGTTCGACCTGCGCACCGCGCTATTCGACCGCCTGCTGAGCCAGCCGAGCCGGTTTTTCGACCGCAACATGTCGGGGCACCTGGTATCCCGCGTGACCTTTCATGTGGAACAGGTGACCGCCGCGGTAACCAGTGCGCTCAAGGTCGCCTTCCGCGAGGGCATGACAGTCGTCGGGCTGCTTGCCTACATGCTGTACCTGAACTGGAAGCTGACCATGCTGTTCTTCGTGGTCTTCCCCATCATCGGCCTGGTGGTGGCCGCGGTCGGTAAACGGTTCCGCCGCATCAGCGGCAAGATCCAGAACTCCATGGGCGACGTGACCCACGTGGCGCAGGAGAGTATTTCCGGCTATCTGGTGATGCGCATGTTCGGCGGCGAAGGCTATGAGCGTGCCCGCATGCAGAAAGCCGCTGACGTGAACCGGCGCCAGACCCTCAAGATGGCGGTGGCCGAGGGCATCAGCACGCCGCTGATCCAGATGCTGGTGGCGCTGGCGCTGGGCATCCTCATGTGGCTGGCGCTCGACCCCAATGTGATCAGCGAGATGAGTTCGGGCCAGTTCGTCGCCTTCCTCACCGCCGCCGGACTGCTCACCAAGCCCATCCGCCAGCTCAGCGAGATCAACAGCGTCATCCAGCGTGCGCTGGCCGCAGCCACCACCATCTTCGATACCATGGACAGCCCCGGCGAGCCGGACGAGGGGCGCCACGAGGCCGAGACGGTGCGCGGCGATTTCCATTTCCGCAACGTCAGCTTCAGCTATGGCGACCCCGACGAGCCGGTGCTGCGCGACATCAGTTTCGATGTGGGAGCCGGCCAGGTGGTTGCGCTGGTGGGCCGCTCGGGCAGTGGCAAGAGCACTCTGGTCAGCCTGATCTCCCGGTTCTACAACCACGACCGCGGGGAGATCCTGCTCGACGGCACCGAAATCAACGAGTACCGCCTGGCCAACCTGCGCCGACACATCGGCCTGGTGACCCAGAGCGTGACCCTGTTCAACGACACGATCTTCAACAACATCGCCTACGGCGAGCTGGCCGGTGCCTCCCGCGAGCAGGTGCGCGAGGCAGCCCGAGCCGCCAATGCCCTCGAGTTCATCGAACGGTTGCCCGAGGGCTTCGAGACCGTGGTGGGTGACGACGGTGTCATGCTCTCCGGGGGACAGCGCCAGCGCCTCGCCATTGCCCGGGCGCTGCTCAAGAACGCCCCCATCCTGATTCTCGACGAAGCCACTTCGGCGCTGGACACCGAGTCGGAGCAGTACATCCAGACGGCGCTGGAGAAACTCATGCAGGGGCGCACTACCTTCGTGATCGCCCACCGCCTCAGCACCATCGAGAATGCCGACCTGATCCTGGTGCTGGATCAGGGCCGCATCGTGGAGAGCGGTCGCCACGAGGCGCTGCTGGCCCAGGGTGCCCGCTACGCCCAGCTGTACCACAAGCAGTTTGTGGACGAGGACGCAGACGCCGCCCCCGGCGATCCGGGTGCGTGATGTCGCGCCTCGTGCAGCACCTCTGGTATGGCAACAGCCCGTTGGCCTGGCTGCTGTGGCCGGCCAGCCTGCTGTTCACCCGGGTGAGTGCACGCCGGCGGCGGCGCCTGCAGGCGCAGGCTGACCGCACACTGTTGTCACTGCCGGTGGTGGTGGTGGGCAATATCAGCGTGGGCGGTACCGGCAAGACCCCACTGTTGATCGCCCTGGTGGCCGCGCTGCAGGCGCGCGGCTACCGCCCTGGCGTGGTGAGCCGAGGGCACGGCGGCAGGCCGCCGTCGCTGCCCTTTGACGTCGCCCCCGACACCAACCCCGAACACAGTGGCGACGAGGCCCTGCTGATCAGTCAGCTGGCCGGCTGTCCGGTGGTGGTGGACCCGGATCGTCTGCGGGCGGTGCACTGGCTGGAGCAGCAGGGTGACTGCGATCTGATTCTGAGCGACGACGGCCTGCAGCACTACCGCTTGCCGCGCACCGTCGAGCTGGCCGTGGTGGACGGCGCGCGCGGCCTGGGCAACGGCCTGTGCCTGCCGGCCGGCCCTCTGCGCGAGCCGCCGGGGCGACTGGCCGAAGTGGATGCGGTGGTGATCAACGGCGAACCCGTCGCGTCCCTGGAAGCGGCGCTGCCCGTGTCTACACCGGTGTATCCCATGACCCTGCGCCCCGACCGGCTGCGCCCGCTGGCCGGTGGCGAGCCGCTGGACCCCCACAATTGGCCCCACTCGCGGCGCATCCACGCCGTGGCGGGCATTGGCCATCCGCAGCGCTTCTTCACTACCCTGGCGCAGTTGGGTTTCGAGGTGATACCCCACGCCTTCCCCGATCATCACGGTTTCGTCGCTGCCGACCTGGCCTTCGACGACGGCCTGCCGGTAGTGATGACCGCCAAGGACGCCGTAAAATGCCGGAAGCTGGCCAGTGAACACCACTGGGTGCTGGACGTCTCCGCCCGGGTGCCCGACACTCTGGTGGACGACCTGTGTGCCCGTCTCGAAGCGGCCGGTTGGCCTGGCCGGGCCCGTGCGGCGCGCCACTGAATCCCGCCACCGAGAGATCTTGATCCCGCACCTTATCCCGCACTTTACCCCTCAACGGAGAGACCCTTGTCCATGTCCGCCCGCTTCACGGTTGTCATCCCCGCCCGCCTGGCGTCCACCCGCCTGCCCAACAAGCCGCTGCTCGACATCGCCGGCCAGACCATGATCGAGCGGGTATGGCGGCAGGCGACCCTGAGTGACGCCTGCCGAGTCATTGTGGCCACGGACGACCGGCGCATCGCCGACACCGTCGCCGGTTTTGGTGGCGAAGCGGTGATGACCTCGCCCGAGCACGAGTCGGGTACCGACCGACTGCAGGAGGTGGCGGCGTCCCTGTCACTGGCGGCTACTGACATCGTGGTCAACGTGCAGGGCGACGAACCCCTGATCCCGCCCGAGGTCATCAACCAGGTGGCCGCCAACCTGGCGCGTTCCGGCGCCGGCGTGGCGACTCTCAGCGAACCCATC
>JBJHAZ010000106.1:0-6893 GCA_050485225.1 Gammaproteobacteria bacterium | reverse complement strand
GCTGCGCGCACTGCCGTGCAGCACCGCCCACCAGAACCACAGGGCGGTGACGATGAAACAGGCGTGCTCGAAGAAGTGCACCCAGGGGTTTTCCAGGGCCAGCATATAGAGCGGCGGGATGTGCCAGAACCAGATGACAGCACCGTGCACCCAGGCGCACAACATCGGGTAACGGGTAATGGCGAAACCGGCCTGCCACAGGGCCCGGCCGCGTGGCCCGCTGGCCGCAAAGTACTGGGGCAGTGGCCGCGCCAGCACCAGCAGGGGCGCGATCACCACCATCATCGCCATGTGCTGGGCCATGTGGGCGGCACTGCTCTGCTCGGCCCAGTCATCCAGCGGCCCAAGCACCGTGAACAGGAGCAGCAGGGCCGTGACCTGGAACAGCCAGAAGCGCCAGCGATCGGCCCCGGCCCGGCGCTGCCCCCACAGGTACAGGCCCCACAGCCAGCCGATCACCAGCAAGGACAGCGCCGCCGCCCACTGCTCCTGCCTGTCCGCCGCGGTCAGGCTGTGCGCCCACAGCGGCACGGGCCACAACAGCAAAGCCGCCAACAAGCCGGACAGCCATGTCCCCGAAAGGCCACCGGCCATCGGTTTTCGAAGCGCCCGGTGACTCACCCGCCGCCCCATACAGTCGGCAGCAGTGCCATCAGCGCCAGGCTGATCCAGGCGACCACGAGGGTATACATCCAGAGGGGCCGCAGCACCACCGGCTCGTAGGGCAGCCGCTCGCTCACCAGTCCGGCGCCGACGCGGATGGCCTGAAGACTGCCGGTCACTGCCAGCAGCAGCCCGTGCACCAGGGAATAGATCAGTGCCATCCAGACCACCGCATCATAGGCGAGCGCGCCGATCTCCAGATCAGCGGCACCCATGCCCATCAGCCAAAGGCCCGTATGCACCCATGCCAAAAGGGCACTGAGCCACAACAGGGGCGCCAATCCAGCAGCGCTTCCCGCAGCGAGCCGGCGAACCGCGATCAAATTGATGGCGGTGCCAACCGTCAGTGCCCCCGCACTGGCCAGTAGCCACTGAAAATCCAGGGCGTCGGCCACCCCGGTGGTGCCTCCCGGCGGGACCACCACCAGGTACACCCAGCCAAACAGCAACGACAGATACAGGGTACCGTTGGCCATCAGGGTAATGATCATGCCCCACCGGCCCGGGCCATCGGTGGTACGCGAATGGAGGGACCAGGGGGCGGACTCGCTCTCGGCCTCGGCCTCGGACATGGGCGCGGCGTCAACGTGCCCCCCGTTGACCCAGCTCCAGCGCAACAGGAAATACAGCGCCACTGCCACGCCACCCAGTGCCACCCAGTACCACCGCCCCAGCAGGGCGATGCACACCAGCGCCAGCGCGCCGGCCGCCAGTACCGGCAGCCAGGTATTGCCCGGAAGGTGGTAGACGGTAACCGCCCGACCACGCAGTGCTTCGGTACCCATGGTCTCGCGGCGCGAGTGATCCGTCTCGGTCAGCGCCCCTTTGCCCGCCGCGATGGCTTCCGGCAGATGAGGGTGCTCCCATAGGGGAGCGACATGCTCCACCGTGGGAACACTGGCAAAGTTGTAGGGCGGTGGCGGCACGGGTGTTGCCCACTCCAGAGTGTCAGCGCGCCAGGGATTCTGCCCCGAGGGATGCCCGAAGCGGCGGTGCAGGAACAGGTCCAGCAACGTCATGGCCACCCCGGCCGCCATCACGAAACCGCCCACCGACGACAGCAGGTTGAGCCAGTCCCACCCGAGTCCGGCCTCGTAGGTGTAGACGCGTCGCGGCATGCCCAGCAAGCCGGTCAGGTGCATCATCAGGAAGGTGACATTGAAGCCGATGAAGGTCAGCCAGAAGGCCCAGCGCCCGACCCGCTCCGAGGGCATGCGCCCGGTGACCTGGGGCAGCCAATAGTAGAGACCCGCGATCAGCGGGAAGTACATGCCCCCCACCAGCACATAGTGCAGGTGGGCCACCACGAAATGGGTATCGTGCACCTGCCAGTTGAAGGGCACCAGCGCCAGCATCACCCCGGTCAAGCCGCCGCAGACGAAGATCACCAGAAACCCGAAAATCCACAGCATGGGCAGGCTGAAGGTGACCCGCCCGAGCCACAGGGTCGCCAGCCAGGCAAAGATCTGGATGGCGGTGGGAATGGCCACCAGCATGCTGGCGATGGAGAAAAACGCCTGCGCCAGCGGCGGAATGCCCACCGTGAACATGTGGTGCACCCACAAGCCGAAGCTGATGAAACCGGTCAGGATGATCGACAGCACCAGCCAGCGGTAACCGACGATGGGGCGTCCGGAGAACACCGGGATCAGTGTAGAGACGATGCCGGCGGCCGGGAGGAAGATGATGTAGACCTCCGGATGGCCGAACAGCCAGAACAGGTGCTGCCATAACAAGGGGTCGCCCCCCGCCTCCGGCACGAAGAACGGCAGGCCGGCGGCGCGCTCCAGCTCCAGCAGGATACTGGCGAGAATCAGCGGCGGGAAACCGAACACGATCATCAGCGCCATGCCGAGGATGTACCAGCAGAAGATCGGCATGCGGCCGAGGGACATGCCCGGGGCCCGCGAGCGCAGGATCGAGACCGTCAACTCGATCCCCGCCGCCATGGCCGAGATTTCCACGAAGGTGATGCCCAGCAGCCAGAAGTCCGAGCCCGGACCGGGCGCAAACTCACTGCTGGACAGGGGCGTGTACATGAACCAGCCCGAATCGGGCGCCACACCCAGCACGAGACTCGACATCACGATGATGCCGCCGAACAGATAGCAGTAGTAGCCGAACGAGGTAATGCGCGGGAAAACGAGATCCCGCGCGCCGATCATCTTGGGAATCAGGTAGATTGCCAGCCCCTCCAGCACCGGGATGGCAAACAGGAACATCATCACCGTGCCGTGCATGGTGAAGATCTGGTTGTAGGCGTTGGCATCGATGATGGTCTGGGCCGGCAGCGCCAACTGGGTGCGCACCAGCATGGCGAGCAGGCCGCCGATCAGGAAGAACACCAGCCCGGTGTAGATGAACCGCAGCCCCAGCGTGGTGTGATTGACCGCCGCCAGACTGCCGAGACCCGGCCAGTTGGCCCAGACCCGGCTCAAGTGGCGGTGCAGACCCTCATCGGCGCCGGGCGGCAACCCGTCAGTCCTGTTGGTCATCATCCGCCTCCGCTTCGGATTCGGCCGCCTGGCGTTCCGCCCACGCGATGAAGTCGGCTTCGGAATGGGCGGTCACCTCGAACCCCATGTGCGCGTGCCCGGTGCCACAGAACTCGGCACAGAGCCCACCGTACTGACCGGCTTCCGAGGCCTCCAGTCGCAGCACATTGGTACGACCCGGAATGGCATCGACCTTGCCGCCCAGGCGCGGCACCCAGAATGCGTGGATCACATCGGCACTGGCGATGTGGAAGTTGACGGGCGTGTCCACGGGGATGTGGATCTCGTCGATCAGCTCGATACCGTAATCGGGATAGCTCACGTGCCAGTACCAGCGGCGCGCCTCCACGTGGACGTGCAGCACCTCCCGCTCCGTATCCGCGTGGGGCTGCATCCGATGCCCCGCCGGAATACCGAAAGCCAGCAGCACCGCAATCGACACCGAAGGCAACACGATACCGCCCCAGATGATCCAGCGGTCCCGCTGGCGTTTCTCGGTTGCCTCGTCCAGCTGGTGGGCGTAGCGGCCCATCGCGTGCCACCAAAGGCCGCACACCACCACCATCACCACCACCGACACGGCGAACATGCCCCACCACAGCAGAGCCGCCAGCTCGGCTGCGGGGCCGGCGGGGTCCAGCGTCGAATAGGGCCCCGAGCAGGCAGCAAGCAGGGGGGCCATCGTGGCCAGCAACAGTGTTTTCGCACTCACTCCGCTTTTTGCTAGGCTTGGAGCCACGCCACAAACCGGGACAACACCATGGCCGAAACGCCGATTCGCAGCCGCGCAGCCATTTTCGGGCACCCCCTGCACCCCGCGCTGATCCACTTTCCCATCGCCGCCCTGCTGATGCTGGTGGGCAGCGACATCGGCTACCTGATGACCGAGGACCCCTTCTGGGCACGGGCCAGCTTCTGGCTGGCGGGTGTAGGCGCCGTGATCGGCGGCATATCCGGCCTTGCCGGTGCCATCGATCTGGTCACCGTGGCGCGCATCCGGCGTCTGGTCACCGCCTGGGCCCACGGACTGCTGGCCATCATGCTGCTGTCGCTGGCGTCCTTCAATTTCATGCTGCGCCTCGACGACCCGGTCGAGCACCTGATTCCCTGGGGTCTGTACATGTCGCTGCTGACCGCGATGCTCATCAAGATCACCGGATTTCTCGGCGCACAGCTGGTCTACGAGTACGGCGTCGGGGTCGATATCGAAGGGGCGACCACGCGCGATGTAAAGCCCTGATGTCAGAGGATCCAAGGCCACCCCCCGGGGACACCCGGCTTGGCCAACACCAGCCACAGTATCGCCGCCAGTACCAAAGCAATCAGCACCGCCAGCAGGCGACTGAAATAACGCAACCCCGCCATTTGCTCCCGCTCGAAGCGCAGTACCAGCAGACCCATGGCCGCGTGCAGGGCCACCAGCAGGGTCACCAGGGTCAGCTTGGCAATGAGCCAGAATTCGAGCGTGGCATTGACCCAGAAGACCGCCGTGCCGGCCACCACGCTCACCAGGGCCGCGGGGGAGGCAATCTGGGTATAGACGAAACGCACCACCGAGTCGTGCCGCCGGGGTGTGCGCGCAAAGGCACTGGCGCGGTCCTCGACCCCCGCCAGCAGGATCGGGACGTAGAGCACCGCCGCCGACCAGATCAGCAACGCCACCACGTGCAGCGTCAACAACCAGAGCACCGGTTAATGATCTCCGTCAAGCAAACGGGCCGTGGCGGCGATTACCATCCTGTGACTCCTTCGAGCTGGGGCTGCTTCCCTGGGTCGCATTCGAGATCCTTGTTGGCGTCTGTGTCCGGCGAGCGGGACCGATTCCGTGCGTCGACTGCGCGACAGATCGGTTTTACCTTAACGCAGGCACCACGGAAATGCCAAAATGACCACTGCAGCAACCGCTGTATGCCATCTCCGCAATGGGTAACGCCACCCCTGGATCGAACGTCCCGGGTTGGGATTTCGCCGACAATCGGTGGTAATATCGACGCCTTTGCGGCAGTGAACCGCCAGAGACTCCGATAAAGACAGGGTGACTTTCACACATGAACGACCAGAAATGCATCATCATCGGCGCCAGCCACGCAGCGTCCCAGGCAGCGGCCTCCCTGCGCCAGCAGGGTTGGCAGGGCAGCGTCACCATCATCGGCGACGAGCCCTTCCTGCCCTACCACCGCCCGCCACTCTCCAAGGACTACCTTTCCGGGGCGAAGGGCCTGGACGACATCTTCATACGCCAGCAATCGTTTTACGAGAAGGCCAATGTCCATTTCATGCTCGGCGTGAAAGCGGTCGGCATCAACCGTGACGAGCACACGGTGACCCTCGACGACGGCGAGCGACTGCATTACGACAAGTTGCTGATCACCACCGGCGCTCGGGTGCGCAAACTGAACATCACCGGCAGTGACCTCGGCGGCGTGATGTACCTGCGCGACCTGAATGACGTTCACCACATTCGCGAGTTCACCGGCAAGGGCAAGAACGCCGTGATCATCGGCGGCGGCTACATCGGCCTGGAAACCGCCGCCTCGCTGCGCAAGCTGGGCATGGAAGTCACCGTGCTGGAGTCCATGCCGCGCGTCCTGCAGCGCGTCACGGCGCCGGAAATCTCCGCCTTCTACACCCGGGTTCATTCGGAGGAAGGCGTCCGCATCGTCACCGATGTGCAGGTCGAGTCACTGGAAGGCGATACCGAGGTCAAGGCGGTGGTCTGCAAGGATGGCACCCGCTATCCCGCCGACCTGGTGGTGGTCGGCATCGGCATCATCCCCAATGTGGAGCTGGCCGAGGAAGCGGGCCTGAAGGTGGATAACGGCATCCTGGTGGACGAGTTCTGTCGCACCAGCGACCCGGACATTCTGGCCGCCGGCGACTGCACTTCCCACCACAATCCGATCTATGACCGCCAGCTGCGCCTCGAATCGGTCCAGAACGCCAACGACCAGGCCGCCGTTGCGGCCCATACCATCTGCGGCAAGGAAAAGCCCTATAATGCGCTGCCCTGGTTCTGGTCCGACCAGTTCGACCTGAAGCTGCAGATCTGCGGCCTGTCGCAGGGCTACACGGACGTGGTGATTCGCGGCGATGTGAACAGCGGTCGCAGCCTGTCGGCCTTCTACCTCGACGGCGACCGTCTGCTGGCCGTGGACGCCGTGAACCGTCCCCAGGACTTCATGATCGGCAAGCGCCTGATCACCGAGAAGCGCCCGGTGGACCAAGCCAAACTGGCGGACGAATCGATTCCGCTGAAAGACTTTTTATCCTGACTCAAACCTGGAGAACAGTAGTGCCAACAGTTAACTACGTTTCACACGACGGAACCCAGCACGAAGTACACGTGGAAAGCGGTACCAACGTCATGCAGGCCGCGGTCGACAACATGATCGATGGCATTCTGGGCGATTGCGGCGGCGCCTGCAGCTGCGCCACCTGCCATTGCTACGTCAGCGACGAGTGGAAGGATCGCCTGCCCGCGGCGGATGTGGTCGAACAGGAAATGCTCGATTTTGTGATGGACCCCCAGCCCAACAGCCGCCTGTCCTGCCAGATCGTGGTAACCGATGAACTGGACGGTCTGACCGTCAACCTGCCCAAATCCCAGTTCTGAGCCCCAGTTCTGACTGTCCCTGGCCGTGGGCCGGGGGGTGCCCCCGCCGTTCATCGCGGTGGCGGTGGGCGGGGCTGGGTCGGGGTCGGTGGTTGGGACGGGGACGGTGGCTGGGACGGGGA
>JBJHAZ010000105.1:0-6898 GCA_050485225.1 Gammaproteobacteria bacterium | reverse complement strand
GCGCCAGGCCACCAAGGATGCCGGTCGTATCGCCGGTCTCGAGGTCAAGCGCATCATCAACGAGCCCACCGCAGCGGCGCTCGCCTATGGCATGGACAAGGCCAAGGGCGACCACGTGGTGGCCGTATACGACCTGGGTGGCGGTACCTTCGATATCTCCATCATCGAGATCGCCGAAGTGGATGGCGAGCACCAGTTCGAGGTGCTGTCCACCAACGGTGATACCTTCCTCGGTGGCGAGGACTTCGACCTGCGCCTGATCGACTACCTCGCCGAGGAGTTCAAGAAGGAAAACAGCATCGACCTGAAGGGCGACCCGCTCGCCATGCAGCGCCTCAAGGAAGCGGCCGAGAAGGCCAAGATCGAGCTGTCCTCCAGCCAGCAGACCGAGGTGAACCTGCCCTACATCACCGCCGACGCCACCGGTCCCAAGCACCTGGTGGTCAAGCTGACCCGCGCCAAGCTGGAGTCACTGGTGGAAGATCTGGTGGAGCGTTCACTGGAGCCGGTACGCATCGCCCTGAAGGACGCCGGCAAGTCCGCCAGTCAGATCGACGACATCATCCTGGTGGGTGGCCAGACCCGCATGCCGCTGGTGCAGGCCGCCGTGGCCAAGTTTTTCGGCAAGGACCCGCGCAAGGACGTCAACCCCGACGAGGCCGTGGCCGTGGGTGCTGCCATCCAGGCGGCGGTGCTGTCCGGTGACGTGAAGGACGTGTTGCTGCTGGACGTGACGCCGCTGACCCTGGGTATCGAGACCATGGGTGGCGTGGCCACGCCGCTGATCGAGAAGAACACCACCATCCCCACCAAGAAGTCCCAGGTGTTCTCCACCGCCGAGGACAACCAGACCGCGGTGACCATCCACGTGGTGCAGGGTGAGCGCAAGCAGGCGTCCCAGAACAAGTCGCTGGGCCGCTTTGACCTCGCCGACATTCCGCCGGCGCCGCGCGGCATGCCCCAGATCGAGGTGAGCTTCGATATCGACGCCAACGGTATCCTGAACGTGTCCGCCAAGGACAAGGCCACCGGCAAGGAGCAGTCCATCGTCATCAAGGCCTCCAGCGGCCTCAGCGACGAAGAAGTCGATCAAATGGTCAAGGACGCCGAGGCCAACGCCGACGCCGATCGCAAGTTCGAAGAGCTGGTGCAGGCGCGCAACGCGGCCGAAGGCCTGGCCCACGCAGCCCGCAAGACCCTCGACGATGCCGGCGACAAGGCCAGCGAAGAAGACAGGACCGCCATCGAAGCGGCCATCAAGGAAGTCGACGAAGCGGTCAAGGCCAACGACAAGGAGCAGATCGACCAGGCGGCCGCCAGGCTGTCCGAGGCCTCCTCCGGTCTGGCTCAGAAGCTGTACGCCGAGCAGGCCGAACAGGCCGGTGCTGGCGAGGCGGAGCCCCAGGGCTCCTCGGCTGCGGACGACGCGGTGGACGCGGAGTTCGAGGAAGTGAAGGACGACAAGAAGTAACGCGTCCCGTCCTGTCGTCACCCCGGCCCGGCCGGGGGTTGGAGGCGGCGGTTGACCTTTCGACAGTGGCGCGGGCTGGTCCCGCGCCTTGTCGTGTCGGAATCCGGTGCCGCTGCACGCCCGGATTGCAGAGATCCGCCATTCGGCTCCCGGAGCCCAACACGTCACACAAGAAGCCATCATGTCGAAACGCGATTACTACGAGATTCTCGGTGTCCAGCGCGGCGCCTCCGAGCCGGAGATCAAGAAGGCCTACCGTCGCATTGCGATGAAGTACCACCCGGACCGCAACCCGGACGACGCCGACGCCGTGGACAAGTTCAAGGAGGCCAGTGAGGCCTACGAGGTGCTGTCCGACGAGCAGAAGCGAGCCGCCTACGACCAGTACGGCCACGCGGGTGTCGACCCCAACAGCGGCTTTGGTGGCGGTGGTGCCGGCTTCGGCAACTTCAGCGATATCTTCGGCGACGTGTTCGGCGATATCTTTGGCGGTGGCGGCCGGCGCCGTGGCGGTCCGGCCCGCGGCTCCGACCTGCAGTACAACCTCCAGCTCGATCTCGAGCAGGCGGTGCGCGGCGATACCGTCAAGATCACCATTCCCACCCTGGTGGACTGTGGCGTGTGCGACGGCAGTGGCGCCCGCAAGGGTTCAAGCCCCGTCACCTGTTCCACCTGTGGCGGTGTCGGCCAGGTGCGCATGCAGCAGGGTTTCTTTGCGGTACAGCAGACCTGCCCCACCTGCCGTGGTCGCGGCAAGGTGATCACCGATCCCTGCGGCAGCTGTCATGGCCAGGGCCGCGTACAGGAAGAGAAAACCCTGTCGGTCAAGGTGCCGCCGGGCGTCGATACCGGCGACCGCATCCGGCTGGCGGGCGAGGGCGAGTCGGGCCCCGAGGGCGGTCCGCCCGGCGACCTGTACGTCCAGATCATCGTGCGCGACCACGAGATATTCCAGCGGGACGGCAAGCATCTCTACTGCGAGGTGCCGATCAGCTTCGTGGATGCCGCGCTGGGTGGCGAGCTGGAGGTGCCGACCCTGGATGGTCGCGTCAAGCTCAAG
Source organism: Gammaproteobacteria bacterium (assembly GCA_050485225.1). Classification (GTDB taxonomy): domain Bacteria; phylum Pseudomonadota; class Gammaproteobacteria; order Pseudomonadales; family Porticoccaceae; genus JBJHAZ01. The sequence goes on along the minus strand of JBJHAZ010000105.1, from coordinate 4,367 downwards.
GTGCCGGCGGAGACCCAGACGGGTAAACTGTTCCGCGTTCGCGGCAAGGGTGTGACGCCGGTGCGCGGCGGCGGCACCGGCGACCTGCTGTGCCGCGTGGTGGTCGAGACGCCGGTCAACCTCAATGCCCGCCAGAAGGAGCTGTTGCGCGAGTTGCAGACGGGGCTGGAAGGCAGCAATGACCACTCACCGCGCAAGACTTCCTGGTTCGAGTCGGTGAAGGGCTTTTTCGACAACTTCAAGATGTGAAGGACGCATCCATGACACGCATTGCAGTGACCGGTGCCGCCGGTCGGATGGGCAGGATTCTCATCGAGGCCATTGCCCTGAATGATAGCACCGAGCTGACGGCCGCCATCGAGCGGCCCGGCAGTTCGCTGATCGGTGCCGATGCCGGGGAGCTGGCCGGCATTGGCCGCAATGGTGTCACGGTGGTGGATGACCTGGCGGCGGTGGTGGATGGTTTCGACGTGCTGATCGACTTCACCGTGCCGGCCGCCACCCTGGCCAATGTGGCCACCTGCGCCGCCGCCGGCAAGAAAATGGTGATCGGCACCACCGGGTTCACGCCCGAGGAGCGGCAGCAGATCCTCGACGCCGCCGGACGCACCGGGATCTGCATGGCCTCCAACTACAGCACCGGCGTCAACCTGTGCTTCAAACTGCTCGACGTGGCGGCCCGGGTGCTGGGCGACGACGTGGATATCGAGATCTACGAAGCCCATCACCGCCACAAGATCGATGCCCCCTCGGGCACGGCGCTGTCCATGGGCGAGGTGGTGGCCAATGCCCTGGGTCGCGACCTCGGCAAGGTGGCGGTGTACGGTCGCGAGGGCCAGACCGGCGCGCGCGCGCGGGACACCATCGGCTTTGCCACGGTGCGCGCCGGCGATATCGTCGGTGACCACACGGTGATGTTCGCGGCCGATGGCGAGCGGGTGGAGATCACCCACAAGGCCTCCAGCCGGATGTCCTTTGGCCGCGGTGCCGTGAGGGCCGCAGCGTGGCTCGACGGCCAGGTGCCGGGGATGTACGACATGCAGGACGTGCTCGGTTTGAAGTGATTCCTTGTGGACACCCCCGGACCTTTGCACTAAAATTGCGCCTCAGGTTTCCGCAGTGCGGAGTGCCTGGCATCCGAGGGCAAAAATGGCGTGAATTTCAAAGAGCGAGGTGAGACTGCGGGTTTCATCTCGTTTTTTTACACCCGTCAGAAAGTGCCGCGGTTCCCAAGCTGGCCCCCGCGCCCGGAACCGGGTGGGTTCCCCAGCTCGCGCTCCCCGCTGCTCTCCCCGAGCAGTACCCGTCGATTGTCCGTATTTAGGAGGTTGCATTGAGATCCGATAACCATCGGCCCGCCATTCTCGCCCTGGAAGACGGCACAGTATTTCACGGGACAGCCATCGGAGCCGATGGCAGCTCCAGTGGCGAGGTGGTGTTCAACACCGCGCTGACCGGTTATCAGGAGATCCTCACCGATCCTTCCTACGCCCGTCAGATCGTCACCCTGACCTACCCCCATATCGGCAACGTGGGCACCAACCCGGAGGACGAGGAGTCCGGCCAGGTCTGGGCCGCCGGCCTGATCATCCGCGACCTGCCGCTGGTGGCGAGCAACTTCCGCTCCGGGCAGAGCCTCGACGAGTACCTGCGCGAGCGCAACATCGTCGGCATCGCCGACATCGACACCCGCAAGCTGACCCGCATCCTGCGCGACAAGGGCGCCCAGAACGGCTGCCTGATGGCCGGCGATGTGGATGAGGCGCGAGCGCTGGAGCAGGCGCGCCAGTTTCCCGGTCTCAAGGGCATGGATCTGGCCAAGGAGGTGTCGTCCACCGAAACCTACCCCTGGCGGCAGAGCGTGTGGCAGCTGGATGCCGGGTTCAGCGATCTCGAGCAGCCCCGCTTCAAGGTGGTGGCCTATGATTACGGCGCCAAGCGCAACATCCTGCGCATGCTGGTGGAGCGCGGCTGCGACCTGACCGTGGTGCCGGCGCAGACGCCGGCCAGCGAGGTGCTGGCCATGAACCCGGACGGTGTATTCCTGTCCAACGGCCCCGGTGACCCCGAGCCCTGTGACTACGCCATCGCGGCCATTCGCGAGATTCTGGAAACCGATATCCCGGTATTCGGCATCTGCCTCGGCCACCAGCTGCTGGCGCTCGCCTCCGGCGCGAAAACCCTCAAGATGAAGTTCGGCCACCACGGCGCCAACCACCCGGTGCAGGATCTCGATGCCGGCACGGTGATGATCACCAGTCAGAACCACGGTTTTGCCGTGGACGAGGCCAGCCTGCCCGCCAATCTGCGGGCCACGCACCGCTCGCTGTTCGACGGCTCCCTGCAGGGTATTCACCGCACCGACAAGCCGGCCTTCAGTTTCCAGGGACACCCGGAAGCCAGCCCCGGCCCCCACGATGCCGCGGGCCTGTTCGATCACTTCATCGAGCTGATGGCGGCGCGCACCGCCTGAGGGCTGCGGCAACGCAGCAAAGAATGACCCCGAGTCGGCCGCCTGCGGTGGCCGGTTCACCCCAAACCGGAATTGAAGATCGCCATGCCAAAACGCACAGACATCCAAAGCATCCTCATTCTCGGCGCCGGCCCCATCGTCATCGGCCAGGCCTGCGAGTTCGACTACTCCGGCGCCCAGGCCTGCAAGGCGCTGCGGGAAGAGGGCTACCGGGTCATTCTGGTGAACTCCAACCCGGCCACCATCATGACCGACCCGGCCATGGCCGACGCCACCTACATCGAGCCGATCCACTGGCGCACGGTGGCGCGCATCATCGAGGAGGAACGCCCCGATGCACTGCTGCCGACCATGGGTGGCCAGACGGCCCTGAACTGCGCCCTGGACCTGGCCCGCGAAGGCGTCCTCGACCAGTTCAACGTGGAGATGATCGGTGCCACCCGAGACGCCATCGACAAGGCGGAGGATCGCGAGCGTTTCGACCACGCGATGAAGGCCATCGGGCTGGACACGCCGCGCTCGGTCATCGTGCACAGCATGGAGGAGGCGCTGCAGGCCCCCGACCAGTTCGGCTATCCCTGCATCATTCGCCCGTCCTTCACCATGGGTGGCTCCGGCGGCGGTATTGCCTACAACCGCGAGGAGTTCGAGGAAATCTGCCGGCGCGGCCTCGACCTGTCGCCCACCAACGAGCTGCTGATCGACGAATCCCTGATCGGCTGGAAAGAGTACGAGATGGAGGTGGTCCGCGACAGAAAGGACAACTGCATCATCGTCTGCTCCATCGAGAACCTGGACCCCATGGGCATCCACACCGGTGACTCCATCACGGTGGCCCCGGCCCAGACCCTGACCGACCGCGAATACCAGATCATGCGCAACGCCTCGCTGGCGGTACTGCGCGAGATCGGTGTGGAAACCGGCGGCTCCAATGTCCAGTTCGCCGTCAACCCGGACAACGGCCGCCTGGTGGTGATCGAGATGAACCCGCGGGTCTCGCGCTCCTCGGCGCTGGCCTCCAAGGCCACCGGCTTCCCCATCGCCAAGGTGGCCGCCAAGCTGGCGGTGGGCTATACACTCGACGAGCTGCAGAACGAGATCACCGGCGGTGCCACCCCGGCCTCCTTCGAGCCCAGCATCGACTACGTGGTCACCAAGATTCCCCGCTTTGCCTTCGAGAAGTTCGCCACCGCCAATGCGCGTCTGACCACCCAGATGAAATCGGTGGGCGAGGTCATGGCCATGGGCCGCACCCTGCAGGAGTCCCTGCAGAAAGCCTTGCGCGGGCTGGAAGTGGGCTCTGCCGGCTTCGAGTCGAAGGTGGATCTGTCCAGCGACGACGCCCTGACCATCATCCGCCGCGAGATTGCCGAGGCCGGCCCCGAGCGCCTCTGGTACGTGGCCGATGCCTTCCGCGCCGGCATGACGGTGGAAGAGATCTTCGGTATCACCCATATCGACCGCTGGTTCCTGGTGCAGATCGAGGATCTCATCAAGGACGAGGAGTCGCTGCGCGGAATGTCCCTGAGTGCGCTGGATCATCCGCTGATGTGGCGTCTCAAGCGCAAGGGCTTTGCCGACAAGCGCATCGCCGACCTGCTGCAGGTCAGCGAAGCCGAAGTGCGCAAGCGCCGTCATGAGCTGGGCATCCGCCCGGTGTACAAGCGTGTCGACACCTGTGCCGCCGAGTTCTCCACCTCCACCGCCTACATGTACTCCACCTACGAGGACGAGTGCGAGTCCCAGCCGTCGAATCGCGACAAGATCCTGGTGCTGGGCGGCGGGCCCAACCGCATCGGGCAGGGCATCGAGTTCGACTACTGCTGTGTGCACGCGGCGCTGGCGATGCGCGAGGACGGTTACGAGACCATCATGGTCAACTGCAACCCCGAGA
>JBJHAZ010000104.1:0-6933 GCA_050485225.1 Gammaproteobacteria bacterium | reverse complement strand
CCGAACGCCGAGGGCGAAGTGCCGATCCTGGCGGGCGACGAGCTGGCGCGGGTCATTCCCGGCGCCCTCGAAGGCAGCAATGTCAGTGCCATCGAGAGCATGGTGGCGATGATCGACAACGCGCGCCGCTACGACATGCAGCTCAAGGTGATCGATACCGCCAACGAAAACGCCCAGCGCGCCAACAACCTGTTGTCCATGTCCTGACGGACGGGCACACCCTGATGGACCGGGCCTGACCCCTGACGGGCGGGTCCAACAAACCGGAGTCGACGAAATGATCAAATCCCTGTGGACCGCCAAGACCGGCCTCGAGTCCCAGCAGGTACAGCTGGACGTGATTGCCAACAACCTGGCCAACGTCAGCACCAACGGTTTCAAGAAATCCCGTGCCGTGTTCGAGGACCTGCTGTACCAGAACATGCGCCAACCGGGTGCCTGGGCCACCAACCAGACCAACCTGCCCTCCGGTATGCAGATCGGTACCGGTGTGCGCCCCGTGGCCACCGAGCGCCTGCACACCCAGGGTGGCCTGCAGGAAACCGGCAACTCCCGCGATCTGGCCATCAACGGTCAGGGCTTCTTTCAGGTACTGATGCCCGATGGCACCACCGCCTTCACCCGTGATGGCAGCTTCCAGGTGGACCAGAACGGTCAGATGGTCACCGCTGGCGGTTACCCGGTGGAGCCGGCCATCTTCATTCCGGACAACGCCCTCTCCATCAGCGTCAGTGCCGACGGCATCGTGTCCATCACCGAGCCGGGCAACAGCGATTCCCAGCAGGTGGGCCAGCTCACCCTGTCCACCTTCGTGAATTCCGCGGGCCTCGAGAGCATCGGTGAAAACCTCTACCTGGAAACCACCGCCTCCGGTCCCCGCAACGAGAACATCCCCGGGCTGAACGGCGCCGGTCGCCTGTACCAGGGCTACGTGGAAACCTCCAACGTCAATGTGGTGGAGGAAATGGTCAACATGATCCAGACCCAGCGGGCCTACGAGATCAACAGCAAGGCCGTGCAGACCAGCGACGAGATGCTGGCGCGCCTCGCCCAGCTGTAATCACCAGCAGGTATTCATCATGAGCAAGGGTTTTCGGTGGCTGTCGGCGGTGTTCGGGCTTCTGGTGCTGGGTCTGGCTGGCTGCGCCCAGGTGCCCGGAATGCCGCCGCCGGAACCGGAACCCATCGTCGCCGACGAGCTGCCGCCCCCGGAGCCGAACGGCAGCATCTACCAGGTCAGCCGGGGCATGACGCCGCTGTTCGAGGATCGCCGTCCGCGCCGTGCCGGTGACATCGTGACCGTGGTGCTCGACGAGCAGGTCAGCGCCACCAAGAACGCCTCGTCCAATGCGTCGCGCAACGCGGGTGGCTCGCTCACCTTCGACCAGCTGCCCGATGCCCTCGACCAGCTGGCGGAGTGGGGCTTCGATATTTCCGGTGACCATGCCTTCAGCGGCGGTGGCGGGTCCCAGGCGCGCAATACCATGACCGGCACCATCACCACCACCGTGCAGGGCGTGCTGCCCAACGGCAACCTCCGCGTGGTGGGCGAGAAGCGCATCACCATCAATCGCGGCACCGAGTACATCCGCTTTTCCGGTGTGATCAACCCGCGCTTCATCACCGGCCAGAACACCGTGCCGTCCTCCCAGGTGGCCGATGCCCGCATCGAGTACACCGGTGACGGCTATATTTCCGAGGCCCAGCGCATGGGCTGGCTGCAGCGCTTCTTCCTCAACATTTCACCCTATTGATGATCAGGTCGTCCGCCATGAACGGTTTCGTTTCCCTGCTTCGACACTGTTTGCCCGGCTGGCTGCTGCTGTGCCTGGTGATGCCCACACAGGCCGAGCGCATCGGTGATATCGCCGACTTCGCCGGGGTGCGCGACAACCAGCTGGTGGGCTACGGCCTGGTGGTGGGGCTGGACGGCTCCGGCGACCAGACCATGCAGGCCCCCTTCACCGGGCAGAGCCTCAACAACATGCTGTCCCAGCTCGGCATCACCGTGCCGCCCGGTACCAACATGCAGCTGCGCAACGTCGCCGCCGTGATGGTCACCGCCAACCTGCCGCCCTTCGCCCGGCCCGGCCAGCGCATCGACGTGGTGGTGTCCTCGGTGGGCAACGCCCGCAGCCTGCGCGGCGGTACGCTGCTGATGACACCGCTCAAGGGCGTCGACGGTGACACCTATGCGCTCGCCCAGGGCAACCTGATGGTGGGCGGTGCCGGTGCCGAGGGTGGCGGCAGCTCGGTGCAGGTCAACCAGCTCGCCGGTGGCCGGATCTCCGGTGGCGCCATGGTCGAGCGCGAGGTGCCGTTGCAGTTGGGTGGCACCAATGGCGTGCTCGAACTGCAGTTGCGCCGCGCCGATTTCACCACCGCCCAGCGGGCAGTGGCCGCCATCAACCAGGAATTCGGCTTTCCGGTGGCCAACGCGCTCAACGGTGGTGTGATCCGGCTGTCCGGCCCCAACGACGCCGACCAGCGGGTCAGCTTCATGGCGCGGATCGAGAATGTGCGTGTCTCCACCCCGGATGCGCCCGCCAAGGTGGTGATCAACTCCCGCACCGGCTCGGTGGTGATGAACCGCAGAGTCACCCTGCGCCCTGCCGCCGTGGCCCACGGCAACCTGTCCATCGTCATCGACACCGCCTTCGGTGTCAGTCAGCCGGCGCCCTTCGGCCAGGGCGAAACCGTGGTGGTGCCGGACACCCAGATCACCGTTGAACAACAGCCCGGCAGCCTGCACATGGTGGAAGGTGCCGACCTCGCCGATGTGGTCAGCGCCCTCAACAGCATGGGCGCGACGCCGCAGGACCTGATGTCCATCATCGAGGCCCTCAAGGCGTCGGGATCGCTGCGCGCCGAAGTGGAGATCATCTGATGAGTGTCGACAGCCTGCAGGGCCAGTTCGCCCTCGACATGCAGGGCGTGGCGCGGCTCAAGCACACCGCCAGCCGCGACCCCCAGGCCGGACTCAAGGAAGCGGCCGAGCAGTTTGAAGCACTGTTTCTGCAGATGATGCTGAAAAGCATGCGCGATGCCACGCCCAAGTCGGACCTGTTTGACAGCCAGCAGACCCGCTTTTACGAATCCCTGATGGACCAGCAATGGGCCCAGCATATGGCAGGGCAAGGCATCGGCCTGGCTGACAAACTGACCGAGCAACTGCGCGACCAGGTACGCGCCACCGCCGCTTCACAGGGCAGTGACCACCTGATCGCCGGCATTCCCCGGGGCGAACCGGTGTCGTTGACCGGTCGCGAATTGCCCACGCCCGCCCGCTCCGACGCGGTGGCGAGTGCGGACGTGCAGGCCCGTGACGCGCGCCCGGCGCCGACCCGGCTCGACAATCCCTGGCGCACCCCGGCCCCGGTGGCCGCCGGTGGCGACAGCCGCGCGCCCGACCATGTGCGCAGCTTTGTGGACCGCCTTGCCGAACCGGCACGACGGGCTGCGGAAGCCAGCGGCGTGCCGGCCGAGCTGATCCTCGCCCAGGCCGCGCTGGAGACCGGCTGGGGCCGCCACCGCATCACCACCGCCGACGGGCGCGACAGCCACAACCTGTTCGGCATCAAGGCCGGGGGTGGCTGGCAGGGCAAGACCGCCGAAGTCACCACCCACGAATACATCGATGGTCGTCGCACCCGCATGACCCAGGAGTTTCGCGTCTACGGCTCTCCTGAAGAGGCCTTTGCGGACTACGCCCGGCTGATCGCCAACAACCCCCGCTACGCCGGCGTGCTCGAGGCGGCCGATGCGCGCCAGGCCGCCCAGGCCCTGCAGCGCGGCGGCTATGCCACCGATCCCCGCTACGCGGACAAGCTGATCGGGGTGATGGAGCTGAGCCGCGCCTCGCTCGAGGCCGCCCCGGCCCGAGGCTGATGAATCATCGGCCCCGTCACGCGGCGCATGGCTCAAGTCGCCGCCCCGGTGGCCGATAACATGTACAACAGCGATTCAGGAAAGCAGCGATGAGTCTTTTCTCCATCGGGTTGACCGGTCTGAACACCGCACAGATCGCCCTCAACACCACCAGCAACAACATCAGCAACGTCTATACCCCGGGTTACAACCGGGAGCTGACCCTGCTGAGCCAGTCCGCGACCGGTGGCGTCAGGGTGTCCGATGTCCAGCGCCAGTTCGACTACTTCATCTCGTCGCAACTGAACACGGCCAACGGCTCCCTCAAGGGTTTGAGTGTCTACCAGGGGCAGATCAACCAGATCGACAGCCTGCTGGCCGATCAGGAAGCCGGCCTCGCGCCAGTGATGCAGAACTTCTTTGCCGCCCTGCAGGACCTCGCCGGTTCGCCGGGCGACCCGGCGGCCCGTCAGGGTGTGATCGGCACCGCCGACGTACTGGCCGCCCAGTTCCGCTCCTTCGAGGATTACTTTCATTCCATGTCGCAAGGCATCAATGAACAGATCCGCACCGAAGTCACCCAGATCAACAACACCGTCGAGCAGCTTGCCAACATCAACCGCGAGATCATCCTGGCCAAGGCCCGCACCGGTGAAGCCCCCAACAACCTGCTCAACCAGCGCGACCAGCTGGTGGCCGAGCTGAGCGAGCGGGTCGACATCCGGGTCACCATCCAGGACGGCGATGTGTACAACATCTCGCTGGCCAGCGGCCAGCCGCTGGTGGCGGGCAACAACCACTACGAGCTGGTGGCCAAGGGGTCGGACGCCGACCCGAGTCGCATCGTGGTGGGCTACAGCGATGCCTCCGGCAATGTCATCGAGCTGCGCGAATCCGCTTTCAAGAAAGGCAGCCTGGGCGGCCTGATGAGCTTCCGCGCCGAATCCCTCGATCCGCTGCAGAACAAGCTCGGGGTGATGGCGACCTCGCTGGCCATGGCTTTCAACGAGCAGCACCAGAACGGCATTGACCTCAATGGCGACCCCGGCGAGGCGATGTTCAGCATCCGCCAGCCGCAGGTGTACAGCAATGCGCGCAATGACGGCACCGCGGTGCTCTCAGGCGTGTTCGAGGACGCCAGCCAGCTGACCGGAGCCGACTACGACCTGCGCGTGGTCAATGCCGCCGCTGGCGAGTTTCAGGTCACCCGTCGAGATACCGGCGAGACCTTTACCGCCACACTGGATGCCGCCAACCAGATGTCCATCGGCGGGGTACAGCTGACCCTGGACGATCCGGCACTGCTGCAGGACGGCGACCGCTTTCAGCTGCAGCCGACCCGCCGTGCGGCCAACGGCCTGCAGAACCTGATTACCGACCCGAGCAACATCGCTGCCGGTCTGGCACCGGGCAGTGGCGACAACGAGAACGCCCTGGCGCTGCTCGGATTGCAGAACACACAGATCGTTGGCGGCAAGTCGACGCTGAGCCAGGCCTATGCGTCGCTGGTCAGTGATGTGGGCAACCGCTCCAGCATCGTCAAGGTGAACCTCTCGGCCCAGACCAGTCTGACCGAGCAGATCAAGGCCATGCAGCAGTCGGTTTCCGGGGTCAACCTCGACGAGGAAGCGGCCAACCTGATCCGCTACCAGCAGTACTATCAGGCCAATGCCCGCGTGATCGACACGGCCACCACCATCATCGACACCCTGCTCGGCCTGCGCGGCTGATAATCCGAGGAAATCAGAGTCATGCGTATCAGTACACTGACGGCTTTTGACCAGAGCGTCTCCTCCATCAACCGCCAGCAGGCGCAGTTCATGAAGGTCGGTCAACAGGTGGCCTCGGGCCGCCGGGTGGTGAACCCCTCCGATGACCCCCAGGCCGCTGCGCGTGCCGTCGGCGTCGGCCAGTCCAAGGCGATCACCCAGCAGCACATGGACGCTCGGGTGTCGGCCCGCAATGCCCTGTCGCAACAGGAAAGCATCCTCAACAGCACCAGCGATGCCATCGTGCGCGCCAAGACCCTGCTGGTGCAGGCCGCCAGTGGCACCCTGACCGACGCCGACCGCGCCTCCGTGGCCAGCGAGCTCAAGGGTGTCTTCGAGAACCTGCTCGGCCAGGCCAACTCCACCGACGGCAACGGTCGCTACCTGTTCGGCGGTTATCAGGAAAGCAGTCCGCCTTTCGTGGTCGACATGGCCGGTGAAGTGAACTACGTGGGTGACCAGAACACCCGCAAGCAGCTGATCCAGTCCGACCGGCTGATGCCGGTTTCCGACAACGGCGACACCATCTTCCGCAGCGTCCACAGCGGCGCCGGCTATCTCGCCAAGGCGGATGCCGGCAACACCGGCAACCTGACTTTCGTTGGCCCGCGCGTCGTGGATGCCGCCGACCCCGACTATGGCAACCGCTTCCGCATCGAGTTTGCCGTGGATGGCGACGACATCACCTACACGGTCTTCGACGAAACCAACGGCGGTGCGGTGTACGGTACCGCCGACCAGCCCTACCAGCCGGGCATGATCGTCGACCTGGGCGGCATCGCCATTACTCTTGAGGGCGTGCCGGGCGACGGCGACGAGCTCAACATCGGCCGTGCCGCCCAGATGGAGCCGGACCTGTTCGCCACCCTGCGCAACGTGATCACTGCGCTGGATCAGCCCGCCGAAACCCCGGCCCAGAAGGCCGCGCTGCAGAACACGATCAGCTCTTCCATGCGCGAACTGGACAACGCGCTGGACAACATCCTGACGGTGCGCGCTTCCACCGGTGCCCGCCTGAACGAGCTGGATATCGTCGATACCTCCGCCAATACCCGGCTTATCAATTACGAGCAGACCCTCTCCGACCTGCTCGATCTGAACTATGTGGAAGCCATCTCCGAGTACACCTTGCGACAGGTGGGCCTCGAGGCGTCACAGAAGGCCTTCGTCGACATCAAGGGCATGTCACTGTTCAACTTCCTGCGTTGACAGGGCGGGAACGGATTCATTGCGGGCGCCCGAGTGGCGCCCTTTTTTGTGCGCCCGGCACGGGCGCACTCCTGGAGGTGCAAGTCCT
>JBJHAZ010000103.1:0-6955 GCA_050485225.1 Gammaproteobacteria bacterium | reverse complement strand
GTGGGCTGGATGCCATGGGACTACGGAGTCACCTCCGGGATCGTCGACAAGTGGGCCGACAAGTACGATATCGGCATCGAGGTAGTGCAGATCAACGACTACATCGAATCCATCAACCAGTACACCTCCGGTGCCTTCGACGCCTGCACCATGACCAACATGGACGCCCTGACGATTCCGGCCGCCGGCGGCGTGGATTCCACGGCGCTGATTGTTGGCGATTACTCCAATGGCAACGATGCGGTGATCCTGAAGAACAGCGACCAGCTTGCCGACATTCGTGGCCAGCGGGTCAACCTCGTCGAACTCAGCGTTTCCCACTATCTGCTGGCGCGGGCGCTGGAGTCGGTGGGCATGACCGAGCGCGATATCACGGTGGTCAATACCGGCGATGCGGACCTGGTGGCAGCTTTCGCCACCCCCGGTGTGACGGCGGTCACCACCTGGAACCCGCTGGTCAATGAAATCCTTGCCATGCCCAACAGCAACAAGGTTTTCGACAGTTCGCAGATTCCCGGCGAGATCATCGATGCGCTGGTGGTGAATACCGAAACGCTGCAGCAACACCCCGAGCTGGGCAAGGCCCTCACCGGCGCCTGGTTCGAGATCATGGCGGCGGTGCGTGACGAGCCGGAAGTGCGTGCCCAGCTGGGGGCGGCGTCGGGCACCGATCAGGCCGGTTACGAGGAGCAGCTGGCGGCTACAGCGATGTTCTACGAACCGGCCGAAGCCGTAGCCTTCGTCAATGATCCGCAGTTGAAGCAGACCATGCAGTACGTCGCCGAGTTCTCCTTCGAACATGGCCTGCTCGGCAGTGGTGCGCCCGGGCCCGAGTTCATCGGGGTGGAAACGCCAGCCGGTGTCTACGGCAACAGCAATAATATCAACCTGCGCTTTGATCCCACCTTCATGCAGATGGCTGCGGACGGCGAGCTGTAACGGGCCCGACCCGGCTCCACGCACCGGGCAGTCGCATCGACGACTGCCCGGATCCCAGGCCCGCTGCTCACTGGTGTCCCCATGAAACGTCTGATCAATCAGCGCCCGTCGCGCCCGCTGGCCGTGTTTCTCGGTCTGCTCCCCTTCCTGATCGTGATCTATCTCTATCAGTGGGGCTCCGAGGTGCGCAAGGCGGAAAACCCGAACGACAAGCTGCTGCCGAGCTTCACGGAAATTCATCAGGCCGTGGATCGGATGGCGTTCACGCCGGATCGGCGCACCGGTGATTACCTGTTCTGGAAAGACACCCAGGCGAGCATGAAGCGCCTGCTGACCGGCATCGGTGTCGCCGCGCTGATTGGACTGGCGTTCGGTCTGCTGACCGGCGCGATTCCCCTGCTCGGCGCCAACCTGAACCCCCTGATCACGGTGATATCCCTGATTCCGCCTATGGCGGTACTGCCCATCCTGTTCATCGTGTTCGGGCTGGGCGAACTGTCGAAGGTGGTGCTGATCGTCTTCGGTGTGGCGCCCTTCATCATCCGGGACCTGTACCAGCGCACCCGGGAGATTCCCGGGGAGCAACTGGTAAAGGCGCAGACGCTTGGGGCCCATACCGGCCAGATCATCCTACGGGTACTGATTCCCCAGGTGTTGCCGCGATTGCTCGATGCGGTGCGGCTGAGCCTGGGGGCTGCTTGGCTGTTCCTGATTGCCGCGGAAGCGATTGCCTCCACCGATGGGCTGGGTTATCGCATCTTCCTGGTGCGGCGCTACATGTCCATGGATGTGATCCTGCCCTATGTGGCCTGGATCACCCTGCTGGCCTTCCTGCTCGACTGGCTGCTGGTGCGCGTCAGCAAACTGGCGTTTCCCTGGTATCACTCGGCTAAATAGTACCGCTTGGCTAAATAGTATCACTCGGCCAAATAGTGCCACTCGGCGACGCAAGGAGTTGATCGTGACCAATGTAACCCCGCTGCATCCGATCCCGCCGCTGCTGGAGATGGATCATCTCGGCAAGGCCTACGGCGACCATATCGTGCTGGAGAAGCTGCAGAAGAAAGTGGCCGAGGGCGAGTTTATTACCCTGGTGGGCACCTCGGGCTGTGGCAAGAGCACCTTTCTGAAAATGCTGTTGGGCACCGAGACGGCGACCACCGGCAGGCTTTTGCTCGACGGGCAGCCGATTCCGTCCGAACCCGACCCGGAGCGCGGCGTCGTCTTTCAGAAATACTCGGTGTTTCCCCACCTCACGGTGCTGAACAATGTGGCCATCGGGCTGGAGTTCGGTCGCAGTCGACTGCTTGGCCGACTGTTTGGTAGCGCTCGCAGGGCCGCGCTGGAGGAGGCCGGTCACTGGCTCGAATCCGTCGGTCTTGCCGGCGCGCGCAATAAGTACCCCCACGAGCTGTCCGGCGGCATGCAGCAGCGGCTGGCGATTGCCCAGGCGCTCATCAAGCGCCCCCGGATCCTGCTACTCGACGAGCCCTTCGGCGCGCTGGACCCGGGCATCCGCAAGGACATGCACCAGCTGATCCTGAACCTGTGGCAGGAGTACCGCTTGACCGTCTTCATGGTCACCCATGATCTGCATGAAGGGTTCTATCTCGGTACGCGCCTGTGGGTGTTCGACAAGGTGCGCCATGATCCGCAGGCACCGGAACGCTACGGCGCCACCATTACTTTCGACCTGCCGGTGGGCCAGTGTGACCGCGACAGTCTGGCACGGATCGAGTCGACGCTCGGACAGGCACCGGAGCCGACGCCGGTCACCTGACCCTGCCTTTTTCGATTATCAGGAGAACTTGTATGCTGAACCTGCTCAATCCAAGCGCGCCCGGGAGCCATTACCGCACGGCCATGCCTGCGGGTGGTCACTGGTCGCTGGTGGTTCGCCGCGGCGTGACGCTCACGCTGACCGACCCTCACGGCGGTGCCAATGTGGGCATGCTCCTGTTCAACCCCTTGATGCTCGCCGAAAAATACAACGCACCGGATACGCTCAAGTGCCAGCACACGTTCAAGCTGACGGCCGGCCACTGCCTGTATTCGGATATGGGACGGATTTTCTGTTCCGTGGTCGAGGACAGTTTTGGCTGGCACGAGACCCTCTGTGGCAATTCACGGCCCGAGCAGATCGCCGCGCAATGGGGTGCCCGGGACTATCAGGGCGATCGCAACCGCTGGCACCAGAACGGACACGACAGCTTCCTGGTGGAGCTGGCCAAGTACGGCCTCGACCGCAGCACCCTGGTGGCGAACGTCAACTGGTTCAGTCAGGTGACCGCTGACGACACCGGCGCCCTGTCGCTGAGCCGCCGCAGTCATCCCGGCGACCGTGTGCGACTGCGTTTCGAGATGGATACGCTGGTGCTGCTGCACACCTGCCCCCACCCCCTCAATCGCGATGCACAGTACCCGGCCACCCGTGTGTCGCTGGCACTCGATCTGTCCGAGCCCATGAGCGAGGAGGACCCGTGCCTGAATCACTGCGAGGAAAACCGGCGCGGTTTTGCCAACAACGCGCTCTACCATTTCGGGCTGTAAATCGAGGAATCCCATCATGATCAAAGACAGCGAGTTGAGCCCCGATCACGCCGTGCAACGCGCCACGGTGCGGGCCGGAGACTACTACCTTGAACGCATTCGTCAAGGTCAGGTCATGCGTATTGTCGACCTCGAAGGCAACCAGGCGGCGGATACGCTGTTCTATTGCGCCGACGACCCCTCCGAGCGCTACAGTGCGATGGATACCATCCGCGAGCAGGGCAACCTGTACCTGTCGGCCGGATCGGTGCTGCGCAGCAACGAGAATCGGCCGATGCTGGAGATCGTCGCCGACACCTGCGGCCGCCATGACACCGTGGGCGGCGCCTGTGCCACCGAGTCCAATACCGTGCGCTACGATCTGGAAAAGCGCTGCATGCACGCCTGTCGCGACAGCTGGATGCTGGCCATCCAGGAGCGCGACGATCTGGGCCTGGACAAGCACGACATCGGTCACAACATCAATTTCTTCATGAATGTGCCAGTCACCGAGAGCGGCGAGCTGACCTTTGCCGACGGTATTTCCGCACCGGGCAAGTACGTGGAGCTGAAAGCACTCACCGATGTGCTGGTGCTGATTTCCAACTGCCCTCAGCTGAACAACCCCTGCAACGGCTACAACCCGACGCCGATCGAAGTGTTGGTCTGGGACCAGTAGGGCTAACCCCGTCGGGACGACCCGACGCGGCAGGAACCATCGCGGGACGACCCGCTACCGATCGGGTAAGCGACCATGTTCGACACCGTACTTATCGCCAATCGCGGCGCCATCGCCACGCGCATCATTCGCACGCTGAAAACAATGGGCGTCCGCTCCGTCGCGGTCTACCACGACGCCGACGCGGAGTCCCTGCACGTGCGCCATGCCGACGACGCCATCTGTCTCGGCTCCGGCAGCGCCGCCGACACCTATCTGAACATCGACCGCATCATCGCCGCAGCTCGCTCGGCCGGGGCCGGGGCCATTCATCCCGGCTACGGCTTTCTCAGTGAAAACACGGAGTTTGTGGCGCGCTGCGAGGCCGAAGGCATTGTCTTCATTGGCCCGACCACCGGACAGATCGAGCTGTTCGGCCTCAAGCATCAGGCGCGCGAGGCGGCGGAGCAGGCCGGTGTGCCCCTGGTGCCCGGCTCGCCGCTGCTGACCGATCTCGATGCGGCACTGCAATGGGCGCAGCAGGTGGACTACCCCATCATGCTGAAAAGCACCGCCGGTGGCGGCGGTATCGGTATGCAGGTGTGTCGTAGCGAAGATGAGTTGCGCGGTGCGTGGGACAAGGTGCGTCGGCTGGGCGCCAACTATTTCTCCAACGATGGCGTGTTCCTGGAAAAATACATCGATAACGCGCGTCATATCGAAGTGCAGATTTTCGGCGATGGCCGCGGCACCGCCATTGCCCTGGGCGAACGCGACTGCTCCGCCCAGCGCCGCAACCAGAAAGTCATCGAGGAAACGCCGGCGCCGAACCTTCCCGAGTCGGTGCGCAACGAGTTGCACGCCACGGCCGAGCGTCTGATGGCGGCGGTGGATTATCGCAACGCCGGTACGGTGGAGTTCATCTATGACGCCGACCGGGATCGCTTCTACTTCCTGGAGGTCAATACCCGACTGCAGGTGGAGCACGGTGTCACCGAGGAGGTGTGGGGCGCCGATCTGGTGGAGTGGATGGTGCGTCAGGCAGCGGGTGAGCTGGGTGATCTCGTGGCCCTCAGAGCCGCGTTGCAGCCCGCCGGCCACGCGGTACAGGCGCGCATCTATGCGGAAGATCCCCAGCAGGATTTTCGCCCCTGTGCCGGGTTGCTGTCCCATGTGGCCTGGGCCGAGGGGCCGGGGCTGCGCATCGACACCTGGGTCGAGTCCGGCATCGAGGTGCCCGCGTTGTTCGACCCCATGGTCGCCAAGGTCATCGTGAAGGCCCCTGATCGGGACAGCGCGATCGCCCAGCTGGAGCATCACCTGGCGGCCAGTACGCTCTATGGCATCGAAACCAACGCGGATTATGTGCGCGCCGTACTGGGCTCGGACGCCTGCCGGCAGGGCCGATTGCTGACCCGCACGCTGGCCGATTTCGGTTGCGAAGCCTCGACCGTCAATGTCATTCAGGCCGGTACCCAGACCACCTTGCAGGATTACCCGGGGCGGACCGGACTGTGGCACATCGGGGTACCGCCGTCCGGCCCAATGGATCACCTGTCGTTCCGGCTGGCAAACCGCCTGGTGGGCAACAACGACCGCGCTGCCGCGCTCGAAGTCACCCTCAACGGCCCCACGCTGCAGTTCAACCGCGATGCCTGTATCGCCCTGACCGGAGCGCCCATCGACGCGCGACTCGACGGTGCGCCCGTGGACCTGTATCGCACCGTGGCCGTCCGCGCCGGCCAAACCCTGGCGCTGGGCAAGGTCGGCGCCCGTGGGGCCCGCGCCTATCTGGCTGTGGCTGGCGGCTTCGAGTGCCCCGAATACCTCGGCTCCCGTGCCACTTTCACACTGGGCCAGTTCGGTGGTCACGCCGGCCGCGCGCTGCGCCCCGGCGATGTGCTGCGACTGCCGGAAGCCGTGCATGCCGTTCCGGCCCGCAGTATCGCGCCGGAGAGCCGACCGGTGTTGCCGGAGGTGTGGGAGCTGCGGGTGGTGTACGGCCCCCACGGTGCACCGGAGTTCTTTACGCCCGAGGATGTGGCGGCCTTCTTCGATCACGAGTGGGAGGTGCACTACAACTCCAGTCGCACGGGTGTGCGCCTGATCGGCCCGAAACCGCAGTGGGCCCGCGACACCGGTGGCGAAGCCGGTCTGCATCCCTCCAACATCCACGACAACGCCTACGCCTTCGGCTCGGTGGATTTCACCGGTGACATGCCGGTGATTCTCGGCCCGGATGGCCCGTCGCTCGGCGGCTTTGTCTGCCCGGCGACGGTCATTCAGGCGGACCTGTGGAAGCTCGGCCAGCTCAAGGCCGGCTGTCGGGTACGCTTTACGCCCGTAGCGCTGGAATGCGCCGTCGCGCTGGAACAGAAACAGAACGCGGCGCTGGAGCACCTGCGCGCGGATCACGCCGAGGTGCGCCCCCAGGTGCCGCTCGCCTCGCCCATCGTGCGCAGGTTGCAGTGGCAAGGGGATGAGATCGTCTGCCGCGTGGCGGGCGATCACTTCCTGTTGGTGGAGCTGGGTCCACTGGAGCTGGATATCGAACGCCGCTTCAAGGTCCACGCGTTGATGCTGTGGCTGGAAGAGCACAGCCTGCCCGGCATGCAGGAGCTGACGCCGGGCATCCGTTCGCTGCAGGTTCACTACGATGCCCAGCTGTTGGCCTTGCCGGCGCTGCTGGCGCATCTGGAGCGGGCCACCGAAGAGCTGGCCCACAGCGATGACCTGTCGGTGCCGGCGCGCATTGTCCACCTGCCGCTGTCCTGGGACGACGAGGCTTGCCGCGAGGCCATCGCCAAGTACATGCAGTCGGTGCGGCCC
>JBJHAZ010000102.1:0-6990 GCA_050485225.1 Gammaproteobacteria bacterium | reverse complement strand
GCATAGGGCATGGCCGGCGAGAACCCGTTGGCGCCGGGATAGCCGAGCGACTTGCCGATCATCTCGAGGAACTCGGGACCGGTCTGGGAGGTGGTGTCGATGATGTTCATGGTGCCCATGGTGCCGTACACCGTCACCGCGTCGCCCTTGACGCCACGGCGTTCGGCCAGCGGCGCCCAGGGCGAGCGCTCTTCCCACTCGCCAAAGACGATACCGGGAATGCGACCGGGGGAACCGAAGGTAGTCTGGCAGGTGACGTTCACCTCCTGCCCGGCGATGTTCTTCATCATCAGCCGCAGCGCACGACCGATCGCCACCGACGTGCTGGGCGCGCCGCCGAGGCAGCCGTGGCGATGGGGAATGTTCAGCTTGTGGCGGATGGGGCCGTTGACCAGTGTCAGCGGCACCACCGGCGCGGTGGTGGCATTGAGGCCGAACAGCTCGAAATCCGGGTCAGCCACGGCTTCCAGTGCGGCAATCAGCAACGGCAGGGATTCCGGCGGTGCGCCGGCCATCACGGCGTTGATGGCGATTTTCTCTACCGTGCACTCGCCATCGGCCGGGGGCAACTTGCAGATCACCTCATCGGCGTAGCGGTTGTTGGCGGACAGGAAGGTGCGCACGCGGGTTTCCGTCGGTGGAATCAACGGCAGGCCGTCGCCCCAGCCCTGCGTCATGGCAAAACGGGTGAACTCGCCCACATCGTCGATTTCGGTCTCGTGCTGCTCGCTGGCCAGCCAGTCGATGTCGCAGCCTTCCGGGCCGCAGTCGCGCAGGTTGACTTCCTTGGCCGCCTTGGCGGCATTTTCGGTGGATCGAATGGCGCGGCTCATACGGCGGCCTCCTCAAGTGCGGTCAGTTGGGCGCCCATGGTGGCGAGCATGCCCTGGAAATATTCGTCGGCCACCGGCTCCACCTCGTGGCGCTGCTTCTCGTTGAGCGGATACGGCAGGATGTGGATGCGCAGGCCGGAGCGACCACCGCGCCGGGCCAGGTTGCGGCCCAGTTCCTCGAACACCTCGGTACAGACCGCAGTGGTGGGCAGCCCCCGGTCCGCTGCGGCGAGTGCATCGCGGATGGTCCAGCCGGTGCAGGAGCCGCAATTGCCGAGGCCGACCACGGCCACGTCGATGCTGTCGAGAAACGCGTCCAGCTCCCGGGCCACCTTCTCGCCCTCGGCGCCGGTGCGACCCTGGTGGGAGCGCCAGAACTTGACCTCGGCGCCGGCCTTGCGGAACTCATCGGCCCAGGCTTCGGAAATCCAGTCCCAGGCGCGCCAGATTTCATCCAGGCGAAAGCCGATTGTTTTGCCCGCGAGTGGACCGGCGTCGGGGCCGGGTGTGGTGATGTCGTCGCCACGGGTGGCGGTGGGGTCGAGCACAGTGCCAATGGCCATGGTGTCCTCCTCTGTAACGGATATCTGTCCAGCAGATATCCGTGCAGGTCTGCGTTATTGAACGGATGCTTTACATAAAGTCCAATATATTGGACAATTAAGTCCATACAATCTAGCAAATTACTCCGGTCATGGGTAGCCCCACAATGCATGTGCGACAAATCGGAAATCTGTTCGAATTGCTTGAGCTGTTTATCAAGGCGAGAAAACCGCTGTCGGTACGGGAGATTGTCGATGCCCTCGGCTGGCCGCGATCGAGCGCCTTCAATCTGGTCTCCACGCTCGTGGAGCTGGGCTACCTGTACCAGCCGGTATCCCGCGGCGGCTACTACCCCACCGGGCGATGGATGGAGCTGGCGCGCGAACTGTCCGAGGCGCAGCCCCTGCCCGAGTCGGTCCATGATCTGCTGGTGGAGCTGGCCAACCGGACCGGGGAGACGGTGATTCTGGCGGCCCCGGATGGGGTGCAGGCGGTGTTTCTGGATGTGGTGGAGTCGGCGGACGCGATTCGTTATACCGCTGCGGTGGGTCAGCGGGTACCCATCGAGGTGACGTCGGTGGGACAGGCGATTCTCGCCCAGTATTCCGCGTCGGAGCGTGCGGCTGTGTTGAAACGCGTCCAATACCGCCGCTACGCTGGCGCAGACTGCCTGTCACCCGAAGCGGTGGAGGCGGAGGTGCAACAGGGTCTGGCCCGGGGCTGGTTCGTCAATGTGGGCAACTACGCCCACGAGCTGGCCGGCGTGGCGGTGCCCTTCCCGTTTCGCAACCGGCGCAACGCCATCGTGCTGGGTGCGCCGGCATCGCGGGTAAATGAACGTCTCGACGAAATGGGGGAACAGTTGCGCGACGCGGTGTCGGCGTTTCTTGCCAGGGAGGCCTGACCGCGCCTGATCATGCTTGGTCACGGCGTCCGATCAGGGGTTTATCGGCGCCGGGACCACTGCTCATAGCCGCCGCGCAGGCTGTAGACGTTGTGATAGCCCCTCGCCCGCAACTCCTGTACCAGAAACAGCGAACGCTGACCGCGCTGGCAGTAGACCCCCACGATGCCGTCGTCCGTAAGTCCGGCCGCCCGCTCGGCGACTTCCTCGCTGGCAAGGCTCACGCCACCGGCATCGCCGAGCCGGCGCTCGGCCGGCGCGCGCATGTCCACCAGCAGGGTAATGGCACCCTCGCGTTCCAGCCGAGTCCATTCGTCCCAATCCAACTCTGCATCAGCGGATTCACTAGAGCCCTCCGCGTGTAATGTGCGCAGATCGGCACACTCGCCTGCGCACCAACAGTCAGGATCGGCAATCAAGCGGATGGCTTTCAGGCCAGGGTTCAGGGCATCGCACTGCCACAGCAGCCCGGGTTTCGACGCATCAAGACCCAGCAGGAACTTGATGGCTTCGTTGGCCTGCCACAGCCCCAGCAGCCCCGGCACCACCCCCATTACGCCGGCCAGGCTGCAATTCCCCTCGGTGATGGGCGTTTCCGGATACAGGCAGCGAAAGCAGGCGGTTTCCGGCGTGAACAGCGCAAAATGACCGCGAAACTGGTGCACGGCGGCAAACAGCCAGGGCTTGCGCAGATGGCAGCAGAAATCGTTGATGAGGTAGCGGGTCGGGAAGTTGTCGCAGCAGTCGATGACCAGATCGGCCGGGGCCAGCAGTGCCTCCACGTTGTCGAGATTCAGGGGCTCGGTGACGGCACTGACGGCGATGGTGTCGTTGAGCTCACGCAGTCGTTCCGCGGCCACGTCGGCCTTGCGTCTGCCCACGTCCCCAGTCCGGAACAACACCTGGCGCTGCAGGTTGGACAGCTCCACCGTATCGCCGTCCACCAGCGTCAAGCTGCCGACGCCCGCGGACGCCAGATAAAGCGACACCGGCGCACCGAGGCCGCCGGCACCGACGATCACCACGTGGGCCTCGCGCAGGCGTTGCTGTCCTTCGGGCCCAACCTGAGGCAAGGCGATCTGGCGGCTGTAGCGGGCCAGTTCGCTCTGACTGAGTTCGCCGCTCATGACCGGGACCGCGCCACCGGCTGCCGCTGCGCCTGACTGTCCATCGAGACTGTCGGGCGGCCCGTAGCCCGGCCCGTATCCTGGCCCACGTCATCGGTGGCAGTTGCCATGAGCGCCATGAACTCCGCGGCCGTGGCCGCCGGGTCGGGGGCATGGGTGATGGCGGTGATCATGGCGATGCCGTCGGGCCCGGTGGCCTGGACCGCCTCGAGCCGGTCGCGATGAATACCGCCGATGGCCACCAGCGGGTAGTCCGCAAGCACCCGACGCCAGTAGGCGAACCCCGCGGGGCCGTGGGGAATCCAGGGCATGTCCTTGGTGGCCGTGGCGTAGACCGGCCCGCAGGCGAGATAGCTGGGCCGCCAGCGCACCGCACTGGCCACTTCGTAGTGGCAGTGGGTGCTGATGCCGAGGCGCAAGCCCGCGCTGCGAATGGCGTCCACATCGGCATCGTCCAGATCTTCCTGTCCCAGATGGACGCCGTAGGCACCCAGCTCGATGGCCAGTTGCCAGTGGTCGTTGATGAACAGCCGAGCGCCCTGTCGTTCGGCGATGGCGATGGCGCGCCGGATTTCCTCGCGCAGGGCTTCGCCCTCCAGGTCCTTCACCCGCAGTTGCACGGTGGTGACGCCTGCCGGCAGCAGGGTTTCCAGCCAGGCGGCGCGATCCACCACCGGGTACAGACCCAGCGGCGCGTTGCCGCAATCGGGAAACGCGGGGCGCTCGACCGTGGCAAGCGGCGCTTCGCTCAGCACCGGCAGGTCGGTGCCCGTATCGGGAAAGTGGGTGGGACGCAGCGGCCCCTGTTGAGCCACATCGGGCGCCGACTGCGGGTCAGCGCCCTGCCCGCTCGGGGCGTAGCTCTGGCGCAGGCCCTGGTTGACGGCCATCTTGCCGATGATCACGGCATCGGCAAGGCTGTAACCCAGCGCCAGCGCAGCGGCAATGGCCGAGGCCAGGGTGCAGCCGGTGCCACGCCGATTGGCCGTGGATTGTCGTGGGCTGGCGAGCCAGAACTGCTGCTTCCCACTGGCCAGGAAATCGCTGCTGGTGGCGCCCTCCCAGTGACCGCCCTTCAGCAGTACGGCGCTGTCGCTGGCCGCACGCAGTCGCGCCACCACATCGGCGACGTCCTCCAGATGGGCCAGAGGCAGACCGGACAGGCGAGCGGCCTCGTCGCGATTCGGGGTCACCAGGGTACACAGGGACAGCAGTTCGTCGCGCAGCGCGGCCTCCACCTCCGGCTCCACCAGCGACTGGCCGGAGGAGCTGGCGAGCACCGGGTCGAGCACCACGGGCGTAGTACTGTCGGCTCTGCGCTGTCGAATGAAGCGGGCGCAGATACGTACCTGATCGGCCGTGGCCAGCAGCCCAATCTTGATGGCAGCGGGGTCGAGCGCGAGGCAGGCCTGCAGTTGCTGTTCGAGTACCTCATCGGGCACCGGATTCACACCCAATACGGTGCGGCTGTTCTGGGCGGTAACGGCGGTGACGACGGTAGCCGGGTGGGCACCGAGGGCGACAATGGCCCGCCCGTCGGCCTGAATGCCGGCCATGCCGGCACAGTCGCTGCCGCCTATTGCTAAAACAGTGGGCGCCAGTACGGTGGGTCGGATCGGTTCCGGTGTGGTGGCATTCATGGCGTTACCCCAGTGTGCAACGGCACGGCAGGAAGGACGATGAGCAGTGGCGACACGTCCATCCCTCAGCTCTGTTGCCAGAAGGGCGTTCCCACCACCGGCGTGCTCGGGCTCGCGGTGTCGCGCTCAGGCATCAGGCCGGCCTCCCACGCCAGCCGCCCCGCCTCTACCGCGTGGCCGAAGGCGCGACCCATGGCCACGGGATCGGACGCCTGGGCGATGGCGGTGTTGAGCAGCACACCGTCGTAGCCCATCTCCAGAGCTTGCGCGGCGTGGGACGGCGCGCCGATGCCCGCATCCACGATGAGGGTGATGTCGGGCAACCGTGCCCGCAGGGTGCGCAGCGCGTAGGGGTTGATCAGCCCACGGCCGGTGCCGATGGGGGCGCCCCAGGGCATCAGGATGCGGCAGCCCGCTTCCACCAGCCGTTCGCACAGCACCAGGTCGTCGGTGCAGTAGGGAAACACCTCGAAATCCTGGGCGATCAACTCGCGGGTGGCTTCCAGCAGACCGAACGGGTCCGGCTGCAGGTTGTAGTCGTCGCCGATCACTTCCAGCTTGACCCAGCGGGTACCGAACATTTCCCGCGCCATCTGGGCGGTGGTGACGGCTGCTTTCACCGAGTCGCAGCCGGCAGTGTTGGGCAGCAGACGCAGATTCAGATCCTTGAGTCGCTCCCAGAACGCATTGCCGCCGCCGGAGCCGGGCGACTGGCGCCGCAGCGACACGGTCACCACCTCGGCACCGGAAGCGCGGATGGACTCCTGCATGATGTGGGGCGAGGGGTACAGCGCCGAGCCGATCAGCAGGCGACTTTCGAGCGTTTGGTCAGCCAGCTGCCACATGTCAGCCACCCTCCATGGGTGCGAGCAGTTCCACCCGGTCGCCGGCCGCCAGTACCCGGCTGGCGTGACTGCCACGCGGTACAAAGGTCTCGTTGACCGCGGCCACTGTGGCGACCGCTGTGGCGAATTGCGCCACCACCTCGGCCAGGGTCGTGCCTTCGGGCAGGGCGTGACGCTCGTCATTGATGTAAACGTCGATCATGGGAACCTCATGCAACGGGGCTCGCGGCCAGATCCGCCCGAGCCTTCGTGTCCTGTGATTGGTTCTGTGATTGGTTCTGTGATTGCCCCGTTGAGTGGAACCGGGGCTGATCCAGCGCCATGGTCAAGACCTCGCCGGTGATGCTCGGTGAGTGCTCCACCGCCGCCAGCGCCGCATGGGCCACCAGCGGCGCCAACAGGAAGCCGTGGCGGAACAGGCCGTTGACCCGCACCAGCCCCGCCTCGGCCAGCACCCGGGGCAGGTTGTCATCCAGCGCCGGGCGCAGATTGGCATCGGTGTGGATGACCCGAGCTTCGGCAAAGCCGGGATGCAGGCTGTAGGCCGCCGACAGCAGCTCCAGGGCGGAGCGCACCGTGACCGGCCCGGCGTCGTTGCTCTCGATCTGGGTGGCGCCCAGCACGTAGATGTTGTCGTGGCGCGGCACCATGTAGAGCCGGTAGCGGGGATGGACCAGCCTGACCGGTCGGGTCAGCGTTACCTCCGGCGCCTCCAGCCAAAGCACCTCACCGCGCACGCCGCGCAGATCCCTGAAGGTATCCGCCGCGCCCACGCCTCGGGCATCCACCACCGTATCGAAGCGGTACTCGCCCTCTTCGGTCGCGACCCGCTGCGGGCTGACGGAGACCACCGGCGTGGACGGATACCAGGTCACGCCCCGCACCAACAGCACCTCGGCGAGCCGGGTCATCAGCCGCTGGCCATCGAGCCAGGCTTCCCCCGGCAGCCACAGGCCTTCGGTAAAGGCGTCGGCCAGTTCCGGTTCCAGCGCGCGCAGCCCGTCGCGGTCGAGGGTTCGCAGTTGATCGGCGGCCTCGCCGGCAAGTCGGGAACGCAAGGTCGACAGGCTGCGCCGGTACTCGGCGCGGTCGCCGCCG
>JBJHAZ010000101.1:0-7003 GCA_050485225.1 Gammaproteobacteria bacterium | reverse complement strand
ACTGAGGTAGGGGTTGGAGGGACAGATCACCACACCGGCGAGATCATCGGCGGCGAGTACCTCGAGCCATTCCGGCTGGGGTCGGGCGCGCTCGGCCCCGACAAACTCCAGTCGCGAAACCACCGGCGCGCACCGCTGCCGCACGAAATAGTCCTGGAACGCCAACGCCTCGCCACCGGCGGTATGCACCACGGTACTGACCGGATCGTCGCTCATGGGCAACAGCGGTACCCCGACACCCATGGCGGTGGTGAGCCGGCGGGTGATCTCGGTGAGGGTGAGACCCTGTTGCCGCCAATGGCTGCGCATGAGGTGGGTCGCCAGATCGAGGTCACCCAGCTGGAACCAGTCCTCGCCGCCCAGCGCCGTCAGGCGCTGCATCACCCGCCAGCTTTCGTCGGCCAGGCCCCAGCCCTGCTCACGGTTACTCTGACCCGCGAGGGTGTACATGACGGTGTCGAGATCGGGGCAGATACGCAGGCCCAGGTGATCAAAGTCGTCCCCGGTATTGACCACCACCACCAGCTGCTCCGGCCGCAGGTTGTTCATGAGCCCGAGGGCCAGCTTTGCGCCCCCGACACCGCCGCACAGCGCCACCACCCGACCCTCGATGGCGGGATGGCCGGAGACGCGCCCTGAAGCGCGGGCCTGGTGCTCGACGCTCATGGCATCACTACCTGAACAGGTCCATATGAGGCGGCCGCAACAGGGCCTGCGCGCCACGGTCCGCGCCCTCGGGGATACGTAACCGGGCGCCGCGAATCAATACCACCGGGACGCCCTCGTCAGCCTGCCCCATCAGCAATGAAGCCGCGGCCGCCAGCTCGTCCCCCACGGCCATTTCCGTCACCTGCAGCGCGCGACCGAAGAGGTCGCTGTGCCCGATGCGGTTGTCCAGGGTCTCGAATCCGGCGGCGCCTATCGCGAAGCCGGCAATACCGTTGCGCCAGGGCCGACCGGCGCTGTCCGCGATGAGAACGGCCGGGGCCGTGCCGAGCCGGTCACGCAGGCCGGCACGCAACCTGGCCGCACTGGCGTCGGGGTCGGGAGGCAACAGCAGCACCCGGGGATTGTCCGGGTCCGAAGCGATGTTGGACTGGTCGATACCGGCGTGCGCCTGCACCCAGCCGTTGCGGTGGCGCACGATCACCGCGCCCTTGCGCACGCGCATGACCTCCTGCGATTCACGCAGAATCAGCTCGGCGATGCGCGGATCCTTGTTCGACTCCAAAGCCAGCGCCTCCGCCTCCGGGCTCACCGTCACCTCATCGAGACAGACATAGCAGTTCTCAGCCTTGGACACGATCTTCTGCGCCAGTACCAGCACATCGCCAGGCTCCAGCGTCAGGGCGTTGCGATCCAGCGCGTCGGCCACCAGCGCCACCAGATCATCTCCGGGCTCCACCAGGGGAAAGCCCTCGAGGGCGTACAGACTGAGCCTTGGTGCGGACATGAATAAACCGGGCCTTGTGGAATGGCTGATGGAGGTATACCCGAACGCCCGCCTGTCGGCAGTGGGCGTTTGAAAACATTCTACTCGACCCGGGTTCGGTGCCACCACCGGGGCCCGCCCTCCTCGCCACCCCCTCAGACGTGGGGCCTGATTTCGTCGATGACCCAGCGGCAATAGTCCTCGTACTCCTCGATGCACTTGACCCGGGGGATCGGCACCGAACTCATGGTGACACCCAGCTCCCTGAAATACCCGAGTCGGTCGATGATTTCCTGCCTGGTCATGCCCGGCCGCGCCTTCGGATCATCGACAACGGCGTGGCCTTCGCCAACACGCGCAGTGGACATGCCGTACATCACCTCGAAGGGTCGGCCGTCGTACTCGGGCTGCGACTTGATGAAGTCGATGCGCGCCGGGATGTCCTCGGGCTTGGTCAGGAACGGCCACCAGCCCGAGGCGTAGCGAGCCGCCCGCTTGAGCGGGCCGTCGGCATCGCCGCCCATCCAGATCTCGAGATAGGGTTTCTGCACCGGCTTGGGCTCGAAGGCCACATCGCGGAACGAGACAAACTCGCCCTCGAACTCCGGCTCGTCACTGGTCCACAGCTCCACCATCGCGGCCAGGTACTCATCGGCCATGGCACCCCGCTTGTGAAACGGCACGCCGAGCAGATCGAACTCCTCCTTCAGCCAGCCGACCCCGAACGTGGCCATCATACGACCGCCACTCATCCAGTCGACGGTAGCCAGCGCCTTGGCGGTCACGATGGGGTTTTGCAGCGGCAGGATGGACACGCAGGAGTTGATGCGGATCTTGCTGGTGGCACCGGCCAGATAGCCCTGTGCGGCCGCCGCGTGAAAGTAGTGCGGCCCGGACAGTTCCACATGGGAGCGCGGAATGATGTGGTGCTCCGGTACCGCGATCATGTCGTAGCCGAGCTCTTCAGCCAGTTTGGCCAGACGGGTCTGGTCCGCACCGGTCACCGCGGCTTCCCAGGGCTGGGTCGTGGCTTTGAGGCGCAGGATATGCGGCATGGCAAAGGCAAATTTCATCTCGATCACTCCTGGATTTGTTATACGGGATCGGTTCTCGAACCTGGACTGTACCCCAGTCGGCCCGTGCCGTGCTCACCAGGCACTCACAAACCGGCGCGCAATTGCTGGAGAACCGGTGCGGTGTCCGGGCGCACACCGCGCCAGAGATGGAAGGCTTCCGCACCCTGTTCCACGAGCATGCCCAGTCCGTCGGACACCGCCGCGCCGCGCGCCACGCCCCACGCCATGAACGGGGTCGGCTCGGCCCCGTACATCATGTCGTAGCAACAGGCGCCTTCATGGAGCAAATCATCGGGCAGTGGCGGCAGGTCGCCGGCGAGACTGGCACTGGTGCCGTTGATCACCAGGTCAAACTGCTGCCCGGCGAGATGGCGTGGATCGCAGCCCACGACCTCGCCCAGGTCGCCGAAATCCTTGGCCAACTGCAATGCCCTGGCCACGGTGCGGTTGGCAATCACCACCCGTCGCGGCTGCTGCGCCAGCAGCGGCGCCAGTACGCCGCGCACCGCGCCGCCGGCACCAAGCAGCAGAACCGCCCGATTCCGGACCGACCAGCCGAGGTTGACCGTGATGTCCCGCAGCATGCCGACGCCGTCGGTGTTGTCCCCCAATACCGGGGCCCCATCGCGAAACGCGAGCGTGTTGACGGCACCGGCGCGGCGGGCGCGCTCGGTCAGCTCGCCCGCGTAGTCGTACGCATCACCCTTGAAGGGCACGGTAACATTGAGACCCTTGCCACCGCCGGCAAAGAAGCGGTCGGCAGCGGCGCGAAAGCCGTCCACGGGCACCAGCTCGGCGTCGTAGCGCATGTCCTGCCCGGTCTGCTCGGCGAACAGGTGGTGCAACCAGGGTGACTTGCTGTGGCCGATGGGGTTGCCGAACACCGCATAGCGGTCAGTCATGGTCGCACCACTCCTGGTGCTTGAGATAGTGGGTATAGAGCTCGGCCTCCGGAGATCCGGGCTCCGGGTGCCAATCGTACTCCCAACGCACCAGCGGCGGCAGCGACATCAGGATCGACTCGGTACGACCACCGGTCTGCAGGCCGAACAGGGTGCCACGGTCGTAGACCAGGTTGAATTCCACGTAACGGCCGCGACGGTAGAGCTGGAACTGACGCTCACGCTCGCCCCAGGGCTGGCCCTTGCGGCGCGCCACGATGGGGCGATAGGCCGGGATGTAGCTGTCGCCCACGGCGCGCATGAAGGCGAAGCTGTCGTCGAAGGACAACTCGTTGAAGTCGTCGAAAAACAGGCCACCGACTCCGCGCGGTTCGTTGCGGTGCTTGAGATGGAAATACTCGTCGCACCATTGCTTGAAGCGGCGGTAGAGCTGGCCGGGGAAGGGCGCGCAGGCGGCCCGGGCCGTCTCGTGCCAGTGGCGGCAATCCTCGGCGTTGCCGTAGTAGGGCGTCAGGTCGTAGCCGCCGCCGAACCACCACACCGGCTCCTCGCCGGGTTTCTCGGCCACAAAAAAGCGCACATTGGCGTGGGAGGTGGGCACATACGGGTTGTGGGGGTGTATCACCAGCGACACCCCCATGGCCTCGAAGGAGCGGCCGGCCAGCTCGGGGCGCGAGGCAGTGGCCGAGGGCGGCAGCTGCGCGCCGCGCACATGGGAGAAATTGACACCGCCCTTCTCGATCACGGCCCCATCGGCCAGCACACGACTGCGACCACCGCCGCCCTCGGCACGGGTCCAGCTGTCCTCACGGAACCGGCCACCGCCGTCTTCTTCAGCCAGCGCGTTGCAGATACTGTCCTGCAGGCTGAGCAGGTAGTCCTTCACAGCGTCTTTATTCATGGTTCAGGCCTGTTCGGTCCGGAGTTGAGGGGGTTGCGGGCGAGCGACGCGGGCACGGATGACTCGGCCGCTCGCCAGGTCGCGTATCTCGCTGGGCTGGTTGGGCTGCAGGACATCGCCGGGCAGATACAGATCCACCCGGTTGCCGAAGTAGATCCGGGCTCGCAGTTGGGTGGTGGCGGCGGCACGCCCCTGGGGATTGGCTGAAGTGGATACGATCGGCCCGCCAAAAGCCCGAGCCAATTCCCGCGCCAGTGGATGCGCCGGCACCCGCAGGGCGATGCTGGGATGACGCCCGGTCAACCAGCGGGGCGCGTGGCCGTTGTTGGGCACGAGCCAGGTGAGGGCATCGGGCCAACTCGCCGCCAGAGCAGTGCGCTGCTCCGGCGCGAGACCCTGCAGGTAGGGAGCAAATTGGTCGGTATCGGCCGCAATCAGGATCAGTCCCTTGCGCTCGGAGCGGCCCTTGAGGGCGAGGATTTGTTCAACGGCACGACGGTTGCCGGGATCACAACCGAGACCCCAGACCCCCTCGGTGGGGTAGGCCACCACACCGCCATGGCGCAGCACTGCCACGGCACGGGCAAGCCAGAGATGCCCCTTGCTGCCACGGGGCCGGTCGTCGGAGGATTGTGGTGCCAAAACCATGTCCCAGCGCGCTGTGATTGAGGACGTGGAAGGCTACCGGATCGACCGGAATGCAGCAAGAAGCGCGCGGTGTCGTCGGTGACTGATCAGGCGCGCCGGCTCACCATGCCCAGGGACTGTTCCACCTGCCCGGACAGCTCCAGCGTGGTCAGCTCGGCGGCCAGCTCACCGGCACTCAGACCGGTGAGGTCCAGCAGGCGGTCAAAGGACACCGGATCGTGGCCGGCCGCCTCGAGAATACGCCGCTGCCGCTCCGACAAGGACGACGGCTGTACCAGGCCGGTCAGTGCCGGCTGGTGTGCCGGCCGACATACTCCCGACGACACGGCCAGCGGCTCGCCGAGGAACTCGAGCAGGCTGCCCAGTTGTTCGACAATCTGGGCTGAGGTTTCCACCAGTACTGCACCTTCGCGGATCAACTGATGACAGCCGCGCGCCTGGGTGTTGTGAATCGAGCCGGGAACGGCAAACACCTCCCGACCCTGCTCGAGCGCCTGGCGCGCGGTGATCAGCGAGCCACTGCGCAGCGCCGCCTCCACCACCAGCACGCCACAACCCAGGCCGCTGATGATGCGGTTGCGGCGGGGAAAGTTCTCCCGCAGCGGCGGTGTACCGGCGGCAAACTCGGTGACCACCGCGCCCCCGTGGGCCACAATGGCTTCGTCGAGCGCCCGGTTGGCGCGCGGATACACCCGATCCCAGCCAGTGCCCACCACCGCGAGGGTACGTCCCGACTCGAGGGCACCGCGGTGGGCGGCGGTATCAATGCCCAGCGCCAGACCGGAGGTGACGCACAGGCCCGCAGCGGCGAGATCACGGGCGAGGGCATGGGCGTTGTCGAGACCGCCACGGGTGGCCCGGCGACTGCCCACTACCGCCAGCTGGGGCATGGACAGAAGGCCGAGGTCACCGCGCACGAACAGCAGCGCCGGCGGCCGGCTGGTCACCTCCAGCAACCGCGGATAGTCGGGGCTGCCGCGCACCACCACGGCCACGCCGGCACGCTCACAGGCCGACAGCTCACGATCAACGGCGATCACCTGGTCGTCGAGACGCCCGCAGCGCCACGCCGTGAAGGAGTCGACCAGTGTGTCGGGCCAGACGGGACGATCCGCGTCGAGGATCGCGGCGAAACTGCCCAGCGCCAGAAAGGCCCGGTCGAGCTGACTGGTGGTCCAGCCGAGTCGGGTCAGGAGCAGGGCAGCAAAGGGTTCCGGATGGACAGCGGGCCATTCCATGGCAACGAGCCTCCTCCATGAGGCTGGAGCAATCGGGTTCCGCGTCGGCGACCCTTGCGGGGCGCCGACCGGGGTCAGGGTGAGCGCAGCAGGTCCCCGACGGCCAGGGGGCGATCCGCCTCGAGAACCAGGCCGAAGCTCATTTTCTCGAAAGTACGGAAAATCATCAGCATGCCGGCGCGCTCGGCGGGCAGGGTGACGCGTTCCTCGCGCACCCGGTCGACCACCGACTCGCCACGCTTGTAGATCGCCAGCACATTGCCTTCGATCATGCCGTCGCGCTCACCGCGGTTGAGCGCTACCACGCTCAGGCGCCCCACCTGGGTGACACCGCCCTCGACACCGATGATCTGCCCGTTCACTTCCAGGGCGGGCGGCGAGGGATAGAAGTTGGCGGCAATCCGGCGCTCCTCGTGGGGCAACAGCCGATCAGAGGGACGAATCTCCCTCACCGAACGGGTCGCACCATGGGTGGAAATCTCGCCCTCCACCGCCTTGAGCCGCACGGTGCCGACGTCCTCGGCCTGAATGCCCAGCAACTCGCCGGTGTCGGGGTCCACATAGTTGTCGCCCTTGCGGTACAGACCGAACACGGGGACATTCTCGGGCAGCTCACCCCGCGCATAAAGGTCATCACCCATGCCGGTCAGGATACGGCGGTCACTGCCGGCCAGCACATAGGGCGCCGCTTCCAGCACACCGGGCTCGACCACCCGGTTGCGGGACAGGAAGTTGTTGATGATGTCGAGCGGAATCGCCGGAATGGCATCGGCGTGGGGCACCTCGCGAATCTCGGGGCTCAGGGT
>JBJHAZ010000100.1:0-7019 GCA_050485225.1 Gammaproteobacteria bacterium | reverse complement strand
GGTCGTAATCCCGCTCGATGGGCAGTTGGCCGGAGGTTTCCACCTGGATCAGTGTCGCGACGTGCTCCAGAACCTCGTGGATGTTCACCGGTTGCATGCGCGGCGGTGCCTGTGGCCCCAGCAGTCGGTCCACCAGGTTGCACAGCCGGTTGGCCTCGAAGGTGATGATGTCCGTGTATTCGCGCAGCTCGGGGTGTTCGTCCAGCTCGGCTGCCAGCAGCTGGGAGGCACCGCGAATGCCGCCGAGCGGGTTCTTGACCTCGTGCGCCAGGCCGCGCACCAGGTTGCGGGAGGTGTCCTGGGCGGACAGCAGGGCCTCTTCGCGGCTGATGCGCATCAGCCGGTCGAGGCTCTGGATCTCGACGAGCAACACGGCGGAGCGGCCGATGATCATCGGCGTCACCGTATAGTCCACCATGAGTGCCCGCAGATCGGGCAGCCTCAGTTCTGCCTTGCGCTGGGTGAAGGGGTTGCCGCTTTCCAGTGCGCCCTCGAGCAGTTCGATGGTTTCGCGGTCGCCGATCAGCTCTTCGATGTGATGAATTTCGCGCAGACGGTGGAGTCCGATACCGAGAATGCCTTCCGCGGCCGGGTTCAGGTACTCGGGCTGAAGCTCACTGCCCAGTACCAGCACGGCCGTGGTGAGATTTTCGAGCAGCAGGGCGTGATAGTTGTCGGTTGTCATGGGAAATCATGGGGCAACGCCCCTTACTGGCTCCTGAAGGCATCCATGCACAGTGCTTTGCAAATAGCGGGCCATGAACGTGCGCCGCCAATGCCTTGAAACGGGGCCTGGCGGGCCGGTCGCCGGAGTCAGTATGCACTAGTTTGGTGCGGATGGTCTCGGGGGTGCACCGGGTGGGCGCGGCTGCCCACCGGTCGGGCCGCCGACGATTGGGCGCTGAACGTGGACGGTGACCGGGTCGGTCTCGGCGATCACGCGTCCGTCACTGTTCATCACCTGTGCACTGATAAAGTGCATGCCCCGCTCGAGTTCGCGCAGCGTATACCGGGTGCCCTGGGAGGGGGAACCCGCGGCGGAGCCGTCCACCAGCACCTGCACCCAGTGCCCTTCCTGCAGTGACGGTTCGAGGGATACCTCCACCGTCAGTTCCTGCTGGCCGGCGGTGACGGTGAAGTCGTTTTCGGGCGCGCTGATACGGGCGCTGCGATAGGAGCGCTCGCCGGTTTCGTCGTCGGGCTCGCTGGCCGAGGTGCCGCGGGAACGCACTTCGGTGGGTGGGCTGGTATTGATGGCCGGCAACCGGACCGGTTCCGCCTGGCGCTGATCGGCCGGTGGGGCATCCGTGTAGGTGATGTTACCGTGCTCGTCGACCACCTTGTAGATGGTGCCCGTGGCGATGGCCGGCGCGAGCAGCAATACGGCGCAGAGGCTGGGGAATCTCATCCTGGGCACGGTTCGTTCTCCTTGAAAGCGGTGATCCACGGCTGCTCTCATTGTAAGCATAAAAAAACCCGCCGGCCCCTGAGGGCGGCGGGTTTTTTTGAGAGGGGCTTGCCCTGCAGCGGCGATCAGCAGCTGTAGTACAGGTCGAACTCCACCGGGTGAGTGGTCATGTTGACGCGCTCGACGTCCGCCATCTTGAGCTTGATGTAGGCGTCGATGGCGTCGTCGGTGAACACGCCGCCGCGGGTCAGGAACTCGCGATCCGCGTCGAGGGCCTGCAGGGCTTCGGTCAGTGAGGAAGCGACGGTCGGGATGGACTTGGCTTCTTCCGGCGGCAGGTCGTACAGATCCTTGTCCGCGGCGTCGCCGGGGTGGATCTTGTTCTGGATGCCGTCGAGACCGGCCATCAGCAGTGCCGCGAAGCACAGGTAGGGGTTGGCGGTCGGGTCGGGGAAGCGGGTTTCGACGCGCTTGCCCTTGGCGCTGGCCACGAAGGGAATACGGATCGACGCGGAGCGGTTGCGCGCCGAGTAGGCGAGCATGACCGGGGCTTCGAAGCCGGGCACCAGACGCTTGTAGGAGTTGGTGGAGGCGTTGCAGATGGCGTTGAGGGCCCGGGCGTGCTTGATGATGCCGCCGATGTAGAACAGGGCCATCTCGGACAGGCCGGCGTAGACATCACCGGCAAACTGGTTGACGCCGTCCTTGCTGAAGGACTGGTGCACGTGCATGCCGGAACCGTTGTCGCCGACCAGCGGTTTGGGCATGAAGGTGGCGGTCTTGCCGTAGGCGTGAGCCACGTTGTGGACACAGTACTTGAGGATCTGTACTTCGTCGGCCTTCTTCACCAGGGTGTTGCCGGCTACGCCGATCTCGCACTGGCCGGCGTTGCCCACTTCGTGGTGGTGCACTTCGATCTCGAGGCCCATCTGTTCCATGGCGGAACACATGGCGGCGCGCAGGTCGTGGAGGCTGTCGACCGGCGGTACCGGGAAGTAGCCGCCCTTGACGCCCGGGCGGTGGCCCATGTTGCCTTCCTCGAAGTGGTGCTCGGAGGCCCAGGCGGCTTCAGCGGAGTGGATCTTGTAGAAGGACCCGCTCATGTTGGAGCCCCACTTGATGTCGTCGAACACGAAGAACTCGGGTTCGGGGCCGAAGATCGCCTTGTCACCCAGGCCGGTGCTGGCGAGGTATTCCTCGGCGCGGCGCGCGATGGAGCGGGGGTCGCGCTCGTAACCCTGACCGGTGATCGGGTCGACGATGTTGCAGCGAATGATGACGGTCGGCTCGTCGGTGAACGGGTCCATGACAGCACTGGTGTCGTCGGGCATCAGCACCATGTCGGACTCGTGGATGCCGCGCCAGCCCGAGATGGACGAGCCGTCGAACATCTTGCCGTCCTCGAAGAACGAATCGTTGACGTCGCGCGCAGGGATAGAGACGTGCTGCTCCTTGCCTTTGGTGTCGGTAAAGCGCATGTCTACCCATTTGACGTCGTGTTTCTTGATCAGTGAGAGGGTATTGTCAGCCATCAGTTCCTCCAGGGGTGCGATGTCCGGGTTTGTAAAACAGGGCCGTTCCGGCGATCTGTGTCGTTGTGTGCTGTGATATAGCAATGTCTGTGCCAACGCCCAAAACTCGTGCCGGCAGGCTCGGCAACGGGTTCGCTGGCTGTATTGTGGCGCAAAGTCGGGCAAGTGTCGCACGTTATTGGTGCGATTTTCTTGCCGGGTGATCCTTTGTGGTGCAATTTGGGGCTCGGCGACGCTGGGCTGTGCCCCCGGGCTGGGCTGTGCCCCCGGGTAAGGCGGTAGGACACCGGTGGGCGCTTTCCCTATAATGGGCGCCCCCTGTGATTCAGACCGTGGTGCAATGCATTTTATCGTCAAGCTCTTTCCGGAAATCACCATCAAAAGTGGGCCGGTCCGGAAGCGCCTTATTAAACAGGTGCGTGACAACCTGCGCAAGCAGCTGCGACAGCTGCACCCGGGCATCGACGTGCAGCGCGACTGGGAAAAGATCGAGCTGGTGGCTCCCGATGACAGTGATATCCGCGAGCCTGTGATGACTGTGCTCGGTCGCACGTCGGGCGTTGCCAGTTTCGCGCCGGTCCAGGTGTTCCCCCTGACGGACCCGGACGCCATCGCGTCCCGCGCCCTCGCCCTGTGGGGTGACGCGCTGCAGGGCAGGACCTTCGCCGTGAGGGTCAAGCGCAGTGGCGAACACGAGTTTACCTCCCACGAACTGGAGCGGCTGGTGGGCGGAGTGCTGCTGGCCGGCAGTGACGCTGCCGGGGTGAGGCTCAAGGAGCCGGACGTCACCGTGCGTATCGAGGTGCGGCAGGACCGGGTGTTCCTGCTCGAGGAGTTCCGACGCGGGCCGGGCGGATTTCCCATCGGTACCCAGGACGATGTGCTGTCGCTGATCAGTGGCGGGTTCGACTCCACCGTGTCCAGCTACCAGTTGATGCGCCGGGGGCTGCGCACCCACTTCTGCTTCTTCAACCTCGGCGGCCGTCAGCACGAGATCGGCGTGAAGGAGGTGGCGCACTACTTGTGGCAGCAGTTCGGCAACGGGGTCTCGGTGCAGTTTGTCACGGTGCCCTTCGAGGCGGTGGTGGCCGAAATTCTCGCCAAGGTGGACAACTCGCAGATGGGCGTGGTCCTCAAGCGCATGATGGTGCGGGTTGCCAGCCGCATCGCTGCAGATGAAGGGGTGCCGGCCATCGCCACCGGCGAGAGCGTCGCTCAGGTGTCCAGTCAGACGCTCGTCAACCTGAGCGTGATCGACCGCGCCGCCGATGCGCTGGTGCTGCGGCCCCTGATCACCACCGACAAGGGCGAAATCATCGACATTGCCCGGCGCATCGGTACCGAGCCGTTTGCCGCCAACATGCCCGAGTACTGTGGCGTCATTTCCGTCAAGCCCACGACCCGGGCACGTCTCGACCGCATCGAGGCGCAGGAGTCCTTCTTCGATTTTGCGGTGCTCGATCAGGCCGTGGCCCAGGCGCGCAAGCAGTCGATACAGAGCGTCCTGGACGATCTGGTGCCGCCGCCCAGCGTCGAGGTGCTGAGCGTGCCGCTGGCCGAGGCGGTGATTCTCGATGTGCGTCACCCGTCGGAGGTGGAGCGCCAGCCGCTCAGGGTCGCCGGCAGTCGGGTCGAGGCGATACCGTTCTACGAGCTCGACAAGCGGTTTGCCGATCTGCCCGCCGAAACCCGCTACCTCCTGTACTGCGATCGCGGGGTCATGAGCCGCCTGCACGCAGAGCTTTTGCATGAGCAGGGACACGTCAATGTGGCGGTGTATCGTCCGGCGAGCCCCTGAGGGCGGGCGCTGAGCGCCCGTCAGCGAATGTCTATCAGAACCTCTCCGGGCGTGACGCGATCGCCCTTGCTGACGTAGATGCCGGCGATTCGCCCGGCGACCGGTGCCTGGACTTCCGCCTCCATTTTCATCGCTTCGGTGACCAGCAGCGGCTGGCCTGCCTCGACCTCGTCGCCTTCGCTGACGAGCACGGCCACGATGTTGCCCGGCATGTTGGTGGTGACCTCGCCTTCCCGGGTGGCCTGCTTGCGGTGGGTGCCGCCTTCGGCGCGGTACTCGCTCAATGCCTCGAACACCACTTCCTCGGGCATGCCGTCCAGGGTCAGGTAGAAGTGTCGCTTGCCCGAGCCCTTGATGCCCACGCCGGTGATGGCCACCTGGTAGCTTTCGCCGTGCACGTCGATCACGAACTCGGTGGGTACGCTGCCTCCGACCGGCTCGGTGGCGGTGGCGGGCTGGGGCAGGGGCTCGGGTTTCAGCGTGCCGGAGGCACGTTCTTCCAGAAAGGTGCGGCCGATTTCCGGGAACATGGCGTAGGTGAGCACGTCCTCCTCGCTGGCGGCCAGCGTGCCGATTTCACGGCGGAGCCTGTCCAGCTCGGGGGGCAGGAGGTCGGCCGGACGCACATCGATGGTTTCCTCGCTGCCCACCGCGCGCTGCCGGAGCTCCTGGTTGACGGGTGCGGGCGATGCCCCGTAGTGCCCGAGCAGATAGCGTTTGACCTCATTGGTGATGGTTTTGTAGCGCTCACCGGCCAGCACATTCATCACCGCCTGGGTGCCCACGATCTGGGATGTGGGCGTGACCAGCGGCAGGTAGCCGAGATCGGCGCGAACCCGCGGGATTTCCTGAAACACCTCGTCGATACGGTCCAGCGCGCCCTGTTCCTTCAACTGGTTGGCCAGGTTGGACATCATGCCGCCCGGCACCTGGTTCACCTGGACGCCCACATCCTCGCGCGTGAATTCGCTCTCGAAACCCTGGTACTTCTTGCGCACGTCACGGAAGTAGGCGGCGATTTGCTGCAACTTCTGCAGGTCCAGCCCTGTGGCATAGGGCGTATCGGTCAGCGCCGCCACCAGGGATTCGGTCGCCGGGTGGCTGGTGCCGCCCGCGAAGGCCGATATCGCGGTGTCGATGTGGTCCGCGCCATTCTCGATCGCCTTGAGCTGGCACATGGCCGCCAGCCCCGAGGTGTTGTGGGAGTGCAGGGCCAGCGGCAGGTCGACGGCGTCCTTGATGGCCCTGACCAGTTCGCCGGTGGCAAAGGGTGTCAGCAGCCCGGCCATATCCTTGATGGCGACCGAATCGCAGCCCATGTCCGCCAGCCGACGCGCCTGATCCGCAAACATCTGCACCGTATGCGCGGGGCTGGTGGTGTACGAGAGGGTGCCCTGGGCGTGCTTGCCGGCACTTTTCACGGCGCGGATGGCGGTCTCCAGGTTGCGCACGTCGTTCATGGCATCGAAGATGCGGAAGACGTCGATGCCGTTGCGGGCGGCCCGGTGAATGAAGGCCTCGACCACGTCATCCGCGTAATGGCGGTAACCGAGCAGGTTCTGGCCCCGCAGCAGCATCTGCAGCCGGGTGTTGGGCAGCGCGGCCCTCAGGGTCTTGAGCCGCTCCCAGGGGTCTTCCTTCAGAAACCGCACACAGGCGTCGAAGGTGGCGCCGCCCCACACTTCCAGTGACCAGAAGCCGATGCTGTCCAGCTGGGGGCAGATCGGCAGCATGTCCTCGGTCCGCAGTCGTGTCGCGATCAGCGACTGGTGCCCGTCGCGCAGGACCACGTCGGTGACAAGGATTTTCCGGGGTGCAATCATGAGGGTTCTCCAGTGCGGTCAGAGACCGGCGTAAGCCGCTATGGCGGCCGCAATGACCAGCGCCACGTCTTCCGGGCGAGACTTTTCCGAGTAGTCCAGCAGCTCCGGGTGCGCATCCACGTAGCCGGTATCGAACCGGCCGCTGCGAAAGCCCGGATCCTCGAGGATCCGCTGATAGTAGGGCGCGGTGGTCCTGATGCCCTGCAGGCGCATATCGCTGATGGCCCGCCTTGAGCGATTGAGCGCCTCCTCCCAGGTCAGCCCCCAGGTGATGAGCTTGAGGCACATGGAGTCGAAGTACGGGGGGATGGTATAGCCGGTGTAGATGGCCGTATCGACCCGGACACCCGGCCCGCCGGGAGCGTAGTAGCGGCTGATGCGACCGAAGCTCGGCAGGAAACTGTTCTTGGGGTCCTCGGCGTTGATGCGAAACTGCAGGGCGTAGCCCTGGTGCCGGA
>JBJHAZ010000099.1:0-7069 GCA_050485225.1 Gammaproteobacteria bacterium | reverse complement strand
GTCTCAGGTAGGCGAGGGCGTTGCGGATCTCCAGGCGCTCGTAGAACCGGTGGCCGCCGTAGATGCGATAGGGAATACCGAGACGCAACAGCGCCTCCTCGAGCACCCGCGACTGGGCGTTGGAACGATAGAGAATGCCCGCATCGCGCCGGGCACCGCCGTCGCGCACCCATTCCTGGATGCGCTCGGCCACGAAGCGGGCCTCGTCCTGTTCGTTGTAGGCGGCGTAGAGGGCAATGGGGTCGCCGTCGCTGCTGCTGGTCCACAGCTGCTTGCTCATGCGCTCGCTGTTGTGGGCAATCACCGCGTTGGCGGCGGCGAGAATGTTGCCGGTGGAGCGATAGTTCTGCTCCAGTCGCACCGTATGGGTGCCGGGGAAATCACGCTCGAAGTTGAGGATGTTCTCGATGCGGGCACCGCGCCAGCCGTAGATGGACTGGTCGTCGTCACCGACGGCGGTGACCTGCAGGGTGCTGCCGGCCAGCATGCGAATCCAGGCGTACTGAATGGCGTTGGTGTCCTGGAACTCGTCCACCAGAATATGGCGAAAGCGCTGCTGGTAATGGCGCAACAGCTCAGGCTTCTCGCGCCACAGCTCGTGAGCGCGCAACAGCAGTTCGGCAAAGTCGACGCTGCCGGCGCGGCGACACGCCTCCTCGTAGGCGCGATAGATGTCCAGCAGGGTGCGCTCGAAGGGGTTGGCCGGCGGCTGGATATGGTCGGCCCGCAGGCCCTCGTCCTTCTGGCCGTTGATGAACCACTGGGCCTGACGGGGCGGAAAGCGGCCCTCGTCCAGCTCCAGTTGCTGGCAGATGCGCTTGATCAGCCGCAGCTGATCGTCGCTGTCGAGGATCTGGAAGCTCTCCGGCAATCCGGCATCACGCCAGTGCGCCCGCAGCAGCCGGTGGGCCAGGCTGTGGAAGGTGCCCACCCACATGCCCTGGGGCGCGCCGCCGCGCAGGGCATCGATGCGTTCGCGCAACTCGCGGGCCGCCTTGTTGGTGAAGGTGACCGCCATGATTTGCCAGGGCGACACCGCTTCCACCTGCATCAGCCAGGCGATGCGATGCACCAGCACGCGGGTCTTGCCACTGCCGGCACCGGCCAGCACCAGCATGTGGGGCCGGTCGCTGGTCACCGCCTCGCGCTGGGCGGCATTGAGGGAGTCGATAACGGGAGATACGTCCATGGCGGCATTGTAAACCAGGCGGCGGCAACGATGCCCGCCGGCACGCCACCCGAGTACCAATCTGGGTTATTCTGTGGGCAAAGAACCGGATGCGGGGACGTCATGAAACCGGCTACTGTCACCCAGGCCATCACATCGATCCTGCCGCAACTGCGCAAGTCCGAGCGCAAGGTGGCCGAGTATGTGCTGCAGCATCCCGACGAGGTGATCCTGATGCGCATCGTCGACCTGGCGCAGCACGCCCATGTGAGCGAACCCACGGTGGTGCGCTTCTGTCGTGCCGCCGGCTTCGACGGCTTTCAGGCCTTCAAGCTGTCGCTGGCCCAGCAGCTCGCCTCCAGCCCCGGCTATGGCCAGATCGCCGTGACCGACACCGATTCGGCGCGGGAATACACCGTCAAGGTCTTCGACAGCACCATCGACACCCTCCTCAAGGTTCGCGATGCCATCCACCCGGAACAGCTCGACCGCGCCGTGGCCGCGCTGTGCGAAGCCGGTCGCGTCGAGATCTTCGGATTCGGCGCCTCGGCCGCCGTGGCGGCCGACGCCCAACACAAGTTTTTTCGTCTGCAACTGGCCTCGGCGGCCTACGCCGATCCCCACCTGCAGAACATGTCCGCCACCTCGCTGCGCCCCGGCGACGTGGTCCTGGCCATCTCCCAATCCGGTCGCACCCGCATCCTGGTGGAGGCCATCGAGCGGGTACGCCAGCGCGGAGGTACCGTGGTCGCCCTGGCGCCGACCGGCAGTGCCGTGGCGCGCGCCGCCTCCATCGCCATCACCGTGGATGTTGAGGAGGATTTCGAGATCTACACCCCGCTGTCCTCCCGACTGGCCCACCTGGTGGTGATCGACGCCATTGCCATCGGCATAGCGCAGCGCAAGGGATCGACCCTGCGCGAGCACCTGCGGGAGATGCACGAAGGACTGGAAACCCTACGCTGCTGAACCGAGGCCGGTGGCACCCAGCGGGCATCGGCGGCCGAAACCGAGTCGTGGCTCTGGTCGGAGGGAAGGCGGGGTGGCTATACTGAAACGAGCCCACTGGCGGACGGCCGGTGGCTTCCAGCAGACAGCAACAGGAGCAACCGCATGAAGAATTTCGAAACCCTGGAGCAGGTCATCTCGAACGGCATCGCGATACACGTCCTTGCATCGCAGCTGTACAAGAAGCTGCAGGGCCGCACCGAGGATCCCCGCGCCAGGCTGCTGCTGGAAGACATGGCACGCCACGATTCACGCATGAAGACCGTGGTGCGCCAGTTTGCAGACCGGGTCGAACCGCGGGTGCTGGCCACCTACCTGCAGTACACACTGGAAGAGCAGCCCAAGGGTTTCATCAAGTCGGTCACCCCGCCGGGAACCGCCCTCACGGTGGAGGACATCAGCATTCTCGGCCAGAAGGTGCATGAGTACCTGACCAATCTGTTCGAAAACGCGCTCAGGGAGTGTGACTCGGAGGGCGGTCGCGAGCTGCTGTCCAACATCCTGCAGCTGGAGCAGGCCGAACACCGCACCTTCTCCCGCTCGGTGGTTTCCATCCGGGAAATCTGAGCGCGAAGCGGCCCACTCCCGCCGACTCCTCTGCTCAGGGCAGCCGGTAGGTGCCGCTCAGCGCCGCGTGATCCGACAGGGTTCGCCAGGGTTCGCCACTGAGACAGGCGCAGTCCACCGGCTCCACGCCGCGGTAATAGATCCGATCCATGGGCAACAGGGGCCACCACACCGGAAAGGTCCGCGCGTGGCGGCCGGTCAGCTCGGCGAACAGCTCGCGCACCTCGAGATGCTCCTGAAAATGCCGCTCGGCTCTGGAGCGCCAGTCATTGAAATCCCCCGCAATGATCAGCGGTTCATCGTGGGGGATGTGTGACTCGATACGGGCGATCAGCATGTCCAACTGCTTGCGTCGCCCCGTTTCCAGCAGCCCGAAATGCACGCAGAGCGTATGCAGCGGGATGCCCGAGCCGGGCAGCTCGATCACCCCGTGCAGGATGCTGCGACTGGTAAAGCTGTAACGTGCCGCGTCGATGTTCTCCCAGGCCTTGAAGGGATACTTGCTGAGGATCGCGTTGCCATGGTGTCCCGAGCGGTAGATGGCATTCTTGCCATAGGCGTAGTGGGGCCAGAGCCGGTCGGCCAGGTACTCGAAGTGGGGCACGTCGGGAAAGCCGCGCCGCTTGCGACGATTGCGGTCGGTGTGACCGTGGATCTCCTGGAGGAACACGATATCGGCGTGCTCCTCCTCGAGCATCTCGCGGATGCTGGACAGCACGAAACGCATGTTGCCGG
The DNA here is from genome assembly GCA_050485225.1 of Gammaproteobacteria bacterium. Classification (GTDB taxonomy): domain Bacteria; phylum Pseudomonadota; class Gammaproteobacteria; order Pseudomonadales; family Porticoccaceae; genus JBJHAZ01. Next base: position 3,591 of record JBJHAZ010000099.1, on the reverse strand, counting down.
TCGTGAAGCCCTTGTGGATATTGTAGGTAATTACCTTGAGATTCTCGGTCATCAACAACTCGACAATGATGGTTCAACAACCCGGTCTGCAGCATAACCGAGCTCAAGCGTCACCGGCATGACCGGAAGCAGGCCAACGGAATCAGGCCGAAAGCCCCGCGCCCGCCGCAGCGCGTTGATTACCCACGCGGGCAACTTATACTCTGCGCACCACTTCGACAACCACAAGGATAAGCCATGTTTACCCACCTCTGCGTCAGTGCCCACGATCTCGACGAGTCCATCCGCTTCTACCGCGCCGTGCTGGCACCGCTCGAGGTGACCGAGCTGGGCCCCTTTGGCGAGACCTCCTACGGCTTTCGCAAGGACGGGGTCATGCTGCTGGTGATGCTGCCCCGTGACGGCGGCGCAGCCACCCACAGCAACGGCGGCACCATCGGCTTCCGCGCAACCAGCCAGGAGGCGGTGGACGCCTTTCACGCTGCAGGGCTGGCCAACGGCGGCCGCGACGAGGGCGCGCCCGGACCACGCATGGAAGGCAAGGTCTACGGCGCCTATCTGCGCGACCCGGTGGGCAACAAGCTGTGCGCCTATTTCGGCCTCTGAGTTCAGCTTCTGGACGCCGATGTGAACCGAACACCTTTCAACCCTACCAATCCAAGAGGAAAACCCATGTCCAAGACCGCACTGGTAACCGGCGCAGCCGCCGGTATCGGCAGGGCGTGCGCGCTGCGTCTGGCCCGTGAAGGCCACAAGGTCGGTGTACTCGATCTCAACCTCGCAGGCTGTGAGGCCGTGGTCGCCGAAATCGAGGCCGCCGGTGGCCAGGCCATCGCGCTGCAGGCCAGCATCGCCGACCGCCATCAGGTGGAAGCGGCCGTCAACCGGCTGCGCGAGGCCTTCGGTCCCGTCACCATCGTGGTGAACAACGCCGGCATCTCCAACTTCATTCCCTTCGAGGAGCTGACCGATGAAGACTGGGATCGCATGTTCATCATCAACACCAAAGGCACCTTCATCGTGACCCAGGTGGTGCTGCCCGACATGAAGGCCGCCCAGTGGGGTCGGATCGTGAACATCTCTTCGTCCAGCGCCCAGACCGGCAGTGTCGAGCAGGTGCACTACTCCGCCTCCAAGGGCGCGGTGATTTCCATGACCCGCTCGCTGGCCCAGGCCCTCGGCCCTCACGGCATCACCGTCAACAACATTCCACCCGGGGCGGTGATGGGCACCATCATGTCGGAGGAGAATCGGGATCGCTTCCGGATGCCGCTGGAAACCCTCAAGCGCATGATTCCGGTGGGCCGTACCGGCGTTGCCGACGACATCGCCAACGCCTGCTCCTGGCTCTGCTCGGAAGACAGCAGCTACGTCACCGGGCAGACCATCGGTGTGAACGGCGGTCGGGTACCGTCCTGACAGCGTCGCTCACGCTGCACAAAAAAACCCGGGGCAAACCCCCGGGTTTTTTTGTGCCCGGCAGGCCGGTGTGGCTACTCCACCGTGACCGACTTGGCCAGGTTGCGGGGCTGATCCACATCCGTGCCCTTGGCCACCGCCACATGGTAGGAAAGCAGTTGCAGCGGAACAGTGTAAATGATCGGCTCCAGGCTCGGCGGCACGTGGGGCAACTCGATCAGATGCAGACCGCGCTGGGCTCGGAAATGGTCCACCCCGTCGGCAAACACGAACAACTCGCCGCCACGGGCCTGAACCTCGTGCAGGTTCGACTTGAGCTTCTCGAGCAAGTCGTTGTTGGGAGCAACCGCCACCACTGGCATATCCGCATCCACCAGGGCGAGCGGACCATGCTTGAGCTCGCCGGACGGATACGCCTCGGCGTGGATGTAGGAGATCTCCTTGAGCTTGAGGGCACCTTCAAGGGCGACCGGAAACTGGACTCCACGGCCGAGGAACAGGGCGTGGTGCTTCTCGGTGAAGGGTTCGAACATGCGCTGGATTTGTTCGTTGAGATCCAACACCCGGGTTACCAGATCGGGCAATTGGTGCATGGCCTGCACCAGCGTTTCCTCCCGCGCCTCGTCCAGCTCGTGGTAGCGCCCCAGAGCGATACACAGCAGCTGCAGAGCCACCAACTGAGTGGTGAAAGCCTTGGTGGAGGCGACCCCGATTTCCGGGCCTGCCCGGGTCATCAGCGACAGGCGCGCCTCCCGCACCAATGAGCTGTTGCGCACATTGCAGATGGCGAGGCTTGCCAGGTAATTGGGGTCGCGCGCTTCGCGCAGCGCCGCCAGGGTGTCGGCGGTCTCGCCGGACTGGGAGATGGTGACCAGCAGGGTGTTTTGTGGCACCACCACCTTGCGGTAACGATACTCGCTCGCCACCTCCACCTGGCAGGGGATGCCGGCCCACTCCTCGAGCCAGTAGCGCGCCACCAGGCCGGCGTGATAACTGGTACCACAGGCGACGATATGGACATTGCGGGTCTGCCGGAACACGTCCACCGCGTCGGGACCGAAGGCTTCCGCCAGCACGTGGCGATCACTGACGCGGCCATGCAGGGTTTCGGCCAACGCTTTGGGTTGCTCGAAGATTTCCTTGAGCATGTAGTGCCGATAACCACCCTTGGTGGCCGCATCCTCGCGATCGGTCAGCATGGCTACGCGGCGCTCGACCGGCTGGCCGGCGTTTTCCACATGCACATCGCCGGTGCGCAGGGCAACGAGGTCGCCTTCTTCCAGGAAGATGAAGCGGTCAGTGACCTGGCGCAGGGCCAGCTGGTCGGAGGCGAGGAAGTTCTCCTCGATGCCGATGCCCACCACCAGCGGACTGCCACTGCGCGCGCCGATCAGCACCTCGGGTTCCCGCGCCGATATCACGCCCAGTGCATAGGCACCCTCCAACCGCGCGATGGCCGAGCGCACCGCATCCAGCAGTGAGGCTTGCGACTTGTACAGGTGGTGGATCAGGTGAGCCACCACCTCGGTGTCCGTCTCGGAGACGAACCGATAGCCCAGTGCCATCAGCTCGTCGCGGAGCGCCTGATGGTTCTCGATGATCCCATTGTGGACCACGGCCACATCGCCGGAGAGGTGGGGGTGGGCGTTGGCCTCGCTGGGGACACCATGAGTGGCCCAGCGGGTATGGGAAATGCCGGTACGGCCATGGATCGGCCTCACGGTCAGCGCCTGTTCGAGCGCCGCGACCTTGCCCACGGTCTTGTTCAACAGCAACTCGTGGTCGCTGAGCACGGCGATACCCGCCGAATCATAGCCGCGATACTCGAGCCGCTTCATGCCTTCCAGCAGGATGCCGGTTACATTGCGCTGTGCCACAGCGCCGACAATGCCACACATACAACGGTTATCCTTTTTCCGTGCCTTGCTTCACCGGACGCTTCCAGTCCGGCACATTGCGCTGCTTGCCGCGCGCCACCGCCAGGCTGCCCTCGGGGACATCCTGGGTCACCGTGGAACCGGCACCCACGGTGGCGTTGCGGCCGACGGTCAGCGGCGCCACCAGTGAACTGTTCGAGCCGATGAAACAGCCGTCCTCGAGCACCGTGCGATGCTTGTTCACCCCGTCGTAATTGCAGGTGATGGTGCCCGCGCCAACGTTGACGTTGCACCC
>JBJHAZ010000098.1:0-7195 GCA_050485225.1 Gammaproteobacteria bacterium | reverse complement strand
GGTCTGCACTGACTGCCATTTGCAGGAAAAAGCCGGTCAGATGCGATTCTCCCGGCACCCCATGCGCGAGGGGCTGGTGCAGTGTACCGACTGCCATGCTCCCCACGGCAGCGCCACCCTGAACGAGCTCACCCGGGCGACGGTCAACGACACCTGCTACGACTGCCACGCCGAGAAGCGCGGCCCATTCCTGTTCGAGCACGAGCCGGTGCAGGAGGACTGTACCCACTGCCACCTGCCTCACGATTCGGTCAACGACAACCTGCTCAAGGCGCGACAGCCGATGCTGTGTCAGCAGTGTCATATCGCCAGCCGTCACCCGGGCACCTATTACGATTCCCAATCCCTGACCGAGCGCAACATCAACATCGTGGGGCAGTCGTGTACCAACTGTCACAGCCAGGTGCACGGCGGCAATCACCCGGCCAACCGAACCTTCCGGCGCTAAGGGGGGCGACATCATGAAACCTATTCGTGCAGAGCGGCTTCCTGCGATGGCCCCGCTGGCCGCGCGACGACTGGCGCTGGCGGCGGCTGCGGCCTCGTTGGCACTGGTTTCCGGTACCGCTCTGGCCCAAGCGGTGGATACCTCCTCGGACGTGCGTGCCTGGCTGGAGCTGGGCGCCGGCGGTGTGGCCAACGGCAATGGCCGTTTTGGCGAATACGCACGCCTGCAGCAGACCAGCGGCCTGAAGGGGACCGCCGGTTTTGGCCTGCAGTGGCGCGACGCCGAGGATCGCTACCGTTACGGTTCCGTGGAAGGCGGCAGCGATGTGGACTACCTGGGGCTGACGGCCCGTCACGGACGGCAGGGCGATTACCGCATCGGTTTCGATTATCGCCAGATCGAGACGGTCACCATGGGCGACGTACGCACGGTCTACCCCGAGCAGGGTCGATCCCACCGGCTGCCGGAGGGGTTCGCCGGCTCGGCCACCGCCACGCCGTTGCCGGCGCACATGGGCGTCAGGCGTGATCGGTTTGCCGTCGACCTGCTGCGTCAGTTCGAGGGTTGGGAGCTGGCCGCCGATATCGGCAGTGAACTCAAGGAGGGCAGCCGCCTCACCGCCACCAGTCACCTGGCCGGTGGCGGCCGTTTCGGTGGCGCCTCGTTCCTGTTCGAGCCGGTGGACTATCGGCACGACACCATCGACCTGCGGGCGACCCATCAGGGTGATGACTGGGCGGTCAATGCCCGCTGGGGTTATTCGCGCTTTCGCAACGAGGAGAGTGCTCTGGTATTCGAAAGCGCCTATCGGCGGGATCTCGACGGTGCGCCAGCCGATCGCACCATCGATCTGGCCCCGGACAATCGGCTGATCCGGCTGGGGGTCGACGGGTTCTACAGCTTTGCGCCCCGTTATCAGCTGTCGTGGTTCGTCAGCCGCGCCGATGGCCGGCAGGACGACAACTGGTTGCAGTCGGTCGTCGGCGACGACGGGGTGCTGATCGACTCGCTGAATGCGCGGCGCATCGACACGGATTACCGGCTTGCCCTGCGCGGCCAGCCCTCCGCACGATTCGGCTACCGCCTCGACTGGCAGTACCGCGATCGCGATAACCGCACCGATGTGATCCAGCTGTCGCCCACCTCGTTTTCCAATGTCTACGACCTGCGCCGTCAGCGCTGGTCGGCACAGGGCCACTACCGCCTGCCGCACCGCATGCGACTGCGTGGTGGTGTGGTGTATACGGAGGTGGATCGCACCACCTTCAACGCCGAGCGCTTCCGGGACAGCGCCGAGGATACGCGGCTGTGGGCGGAGCTGCGCATGCCGCGCATCGGTCGCCTCGATTGGACGGTGGCGGTGGAAACCACCGACCGCGACAGCGACCTGTCGGCGCAGCGCACCGAGGCGCTGGACGTGAACGCACCGGGCCAGGCCCTGCCCGAATACCTGATTCCCGGTCGCAACTGGCAGTACCAGGTGCGCGGCAACCTGCCCGTTACCGATCGCGTCGTGATCGGTGCCGGCTATCGCCATGTGTACGATGATTTCGACAACGACTTTTATGGTCTGCAACACCGGCGCGCCGATGAGCTGTCGCTGGATGCGTCCTGGCAGGTGAACGACGACCTGGCGGTGAGCGGCTATGGTCAGTACCAGGACTACCGGTTCAGCCAGGACGGACTCGAATATTCACCCACTGGCGTGTACGCCAACGCGCCCTGGCGCTTCCGGACCAATGACACCAGCTATACGCTGGGAGCCGGCCTGCAATGGCAGCTCAATGCCGAGTGGCACTGGCGGCTCGACTTCAGCCATACCGAAAACGACAGCAGCTACCGGGCTCGCTGGCTCGAGGATACCGATACCGGTGAGCTGGCCGGCACCCGGGATGCACTGCCGGGCTGGGGTGTGGATGTGCAGCGGCTGGAAAGCTCGCTGGACTGGCAGTACAGCCAGCGCACCCGCTGGCGGCTGCGCTATGTGTACGAGCGTTACCGCAGTGACGACTGGGCCTGGCAGCGGGACGACTTCCCGGCGCTGGGTTTCTCCTGGCGCTCGCCGAGCCATGATTCTCACGCCTTGCTGGTGTCGGTGCGCTATCAGGTCCGCTGAGCCGCCGGCTACGTCCCTGGCGGCCCCTCAGGCCACTCTGGGCAGCGGCCGGACGCGCAGCATGAACAGCGCGCAAAGCGCCGTGGCCCCCACCAGCGTCCACCACACCCCGTTGTAGGAACCGAACTGGTCACGGGCCCAGCCGGACAGCGGCACCAGCACCACGGTCCAGCTGTTGGCGAAGAACACCATGCCGGCCACCAGGCCAAAGCTGCGCGCGCCGAACTGTCGGCCCACGATGGACGCCATCAGGGTCGTGAAGGCGCCCGCCGAGAAGCCGATCATCAGGCTCGCGGCCATCAGGCCCAGATAGCTCGGGCTGGTGGTGAGCAGGGTGATGGCGGCCATCAGCAGCACCATGACCCCTGCAAAAACCACCCGGAAATCCAGATAGTCGCACAGCGTACTGACCAGCACCTTGCCGCCGATGGCCGTCACCGCGAAGAAGGACAGCACAAAGCTGGCCTGCTGGGCGGCTATGCCCAGGTCGGCGGTGTAGGGTCCGAAGTTGGAGGTAAAGACGGCCATGGTCACGCCCATGGGCATCAGGGCAATCACGATCGGAATGAAGTCGCGGCTGCGCAGCACCCGGGCCACGGTCCAGTCGGGCCCTGTTGAGGGCGGTGCAGTGGCTGCTTCCTCGCCGGCCTGGGCGGCCCTGGCTGTCGAACCCTCTGGCGTCTGCGCCGCTGGATCCTCCAGTGCATCGGTCTGGCCGGACGCGGGACCGCGAATCAGCAACAGCACCAGCGGAATGATCGCCGCCACCGCGACCGCCGCCAGCACCAGGTGGCTGTCGCGCCAGCCGATGGCTGCTTCCATGGTGGTGATGATCGGGGGGAACAGAAAACCGCCGATGGATGCACCCACCGACACCAGCCCCAGCGCCAGCCCCCGGCGGCGGCTGAACCAGCGCACCATCAGTGTCTGGCTGGCAATGGTGCCGGCCATGGTCAGCGCCAACCCGATCAGCAGGGCGTAGACCAGGATGATCTGCACCATGGAGGTGGCATAGGCAATCAGTACCATGCCTACCGCAAAGATCAGCACCCCCGCCGCTACCAGCCGGTGGATCGGAATGCTGTCCATCGCCTTGCCCACGAACGGCGACAACAGGGACATGCCGAGGTTGGTGAACATCAGCGCCAGCATGATCTGGCTGCGGGAGGTGTCGAAGCTCTCCATCCAGGGATTGACCCAGAAGGTGAAGCTTGCATAGACGCCGAAGCCGAAGGCCTGCACGGTCATCATGGCGCCGAGCACCGTCCAGCCCTGGTACCAGGGGAAAAAGCCCGACAGACCCGTGGCGACACGGGGGGAAGATGTATTCATGGCACTGCCCTTGTTTTCTTAAAGTTATGAAACTGTGATTGGCTCCATGGTAACGCCGCCGGCATGTGCAGGCCAAATGAAGGTTGGTTTTGGTTATAAGACGGCTTGCCAGCCTGCCCGGCGACAGCACCCCGCTGGGCGCTCAGGGATCAATGCGGCGCAGGGGCACGTGGAACTGGCGCTCGTCCACGCCTCTGCGCTGCTGGGGCGCTTCACGCTCGGGTGCTTCGGGCCGCTGAGCGGGTGGCCGGTGATGCGGTGGTCGGTTGTAAGGCGGGCGATGGTGGGGATGCAAGGGTGACCAGGGCACCAGCCACGGCGTGGCGCGCACATTGCGCTCGACGATCACCACCGGAGGCGGTGCCGCAGGCGGCGCCGGGGGTGGCGGTGTCCGTGCGGCCTCGCGGGCGAGTCGGTCTTCCCGCAGGCGCTCGGTGGTTTCCAGCCGGTGTTGCCGACGCTGTTCCGCCGCTTCCCGCTGTGCGGCCTGCTCCTCCTCCGAGCGGGGGGCGGGCAGCGGGATGACGTCGAGCAGCACGGCGCCCGCCGGTGGCCGGTCGCTGTAGCGTATGGTGCCGTCGGCGTCGCGGGTCTTGTAGACCGAGTCGGCCAGTGCTGCCGGAAGGGCCAGGCAGCCGATCAGGGCCAGGGTCAGTCGTTTCATCGCATGCACTCCCGCTCGGTGAGTCCTGACGCCCCGGGCAGGTCTCAGAACTGGCCGGTACGCAACAGCACCAGTGTACAGGCCGCCTCCACCTCGACGCCCCGCGCCTGCAGCCGCTGCATGATCTCGGGGGCTTCGGAGCCGGGGTTGAAGATCACCCGGCGCGGCTGCAACCGTTCCAGCTCATCGGCCACCGCTTGCAGATGCCCGGGGTTGATGTAGACGGTAACCGTATCCACCGGCTCTCTGATCTCGGACAGGTGCTGCACCGCCGGGGTTCCCAGCACGGCAGCTTCCCGCTGTGACACCGGGATGGCTGTGTGCCCGTACTCGCCGAGCATTTGTTGGGCTTTGTGTGAGTAGCGGTCGGGTTTGCTGCTGGCGCCGAGAATGGCCACGGTGGTCATGGAGGCTCCTTGCGGGGAAGAGGGATGTGCCAAGGAATTATCCCGGTACCGCGTGGACGGAGCAATGCTTTCGCAGGGGGAGCGGTGCGGGAGCTGAAACGACGGTGCGGGAGCTGAAACGACAAAGGGGCTGCAATGCAGCCCCTTTGCAAGGAAATGGCGCGCCCGGCAGGACTCGAACCTGCAACCCTCGGGTTCGAAGCCCGATACTCTATCCAGTTGAGCTACGAGCGCGCTGAGGAAGGCGCACATGTTAGCAGAACCGCGACAGCGCGCAAGCCCAACGACAGCTCAAAAACCCGCCGGGGGTCGGAGGCCGGCGGGGTGGCGGTCAGCGGGGTGTCAGCGCTTTTTACCCGGCAGGTCGCGATCGATGCGGAACAGGGTGGTGGTGCCGCTGACCTCATTGGCCACGGCCAGCAGGGGCACGCCGGGAATGGGGCTCTTTGAGGCGTCGATGACGGTCATGCCCTCGGCGCCGAGATCGCCCGCAGCGGGATTGCTCACTACCGTGCCGTCCTCAAGCGTCAGCGAAGGCTCCGCACTGAAGTCCCGATTGTTGATGTATTGCACGAAAGTGGGCGCGTACGGGTTGCTCACGTCGTACACCATGACGCCGCCGATGCGCTCCAGACCGATGAAGGCATAGGTGCTGCCCCACAGCTTGGCGATGCTGACGTGCTCCGGTTCCGGCCCCTTGTCATCGCTGCGGCTTTCGAAGCTGTTCTCGCGGTGGTTGGAGTTGAAAAACTCCGGGTATACCTCGGCGGTAATGCGTTCGAAGTCCGCACCGCTGTCGTAGACCTGTTCGATGCGATCGTTGTAGATCGAGAAGGAACGGGCGCCCAGCGCGTAGATGGCCTCGTAACAACTGGCGTCCTCGCGCAGCCCTTCGGTGGTGAGTACGTTCAGGCGGCCCATGTTGGCGTTGTCGCGCAGTTGCCCGGGGGTCGAGATGCCCAGATTGTTGTTGGCGAAAAAGGTCTGGAAGCGCTCGGAATCGGCGCAGATGGGCGTTGCGCCGCTAAGGGCACGGAAACGCTCGACATCGGCGAAGGTATCGTATTCGCGCGCATCACCTTCGTTGGCGGTCACGATGTAGGTGCGTCCGCGGTACTCATAGCTGGCGATGGCGTCGGGCTGGTATACGCCATACACCGGCCAGTTGGCGATGCGGATGGCATCGTCCCGGTCGCTCACATCCAGTTCATTGCCCGGCAACAGGTGATCCTTGAAGCCCAAACCGTGCAAGCTGGTGAATTCTCCAGCGTCGATGTCGAGTACCCCGATCGCGTTGTTTTCCTGCAGGGCCACCCAGGCGGTGCGCGAGTTCTTCGACACCGTGATGTACTCCGGTTCGAGATCCTGGGCGACTGTGGCGTTGAGGCCGCTGATACGGATGGAGGGATCGAGCTGGGCGTCGTTGAACTGCTGGAAGCCGGCGGTGCGAACGTGGGTCTGGTTCAGGGACCGGATGTCCTTCGGCAAGTCGATGATGCTGACGCTGCCTTCGGGGTCGATGCTGTAGTCTGCATTGGGTTCGCCTTCATTGGCCACCAGCACCCGCTTGCCGTCGGGGGTGAAGGTCACCATGTCCGGCAGGGCGCCCACTTCCACTTCCGCCAGGGTTCGGCCTTCGATATCCATGAACACGGCCTTGCCGTTATCGGTCTTGATGCGGTTTTCCACTACGGCCACCACCAGTCCCTTGTACACGTCCACACTGTTGATGGTGCTGTGCAGATCGTCGGACAGGTCGACACTGGTGATCCGGGTGGGATCGGCGGGGTTGAAGATGTCCACGACGTCGATCTGACCGCTTTGGGCATTGACGATGAACAGGCGCTGGCTGTCGGGATCGTGAGCCACAATCTCCGCAGCCGACTGATCGAATATCTGGCTGGCATAGGTCCCGATGGGCGTCAGGGTCAGCGTGGGTGGCTGCGCTTGGGTCTGAAGTGCAATGGCGCACGTGGCGCCGAGAATCGAGGAGACAAGCAAGTTTCTTCGAGTATTCATTTGCGGGTTCCGTAGTGGGTAGGAGTGCCCGGAATTCTTGCCTCACTTCATGACAGCTTTGTGTCCATGGCCGCAGTCTTCGCTACGCTCGCCGCTCCGTAACATGCGCGGTCACAGGGCCACCTCCTGCCAGCACAGACCGCTTGATTTGTTGTACGGCTTTGCGGCACCGTGTCTCAACAATAACAACGGAGTTGAACACCATGAAC